>JAWOIT010000032.1:0-3518 GCA_046484535.1 Pseudomonadota bacterium
CCTCTGACCTGTTTTATTCCCTCCTCAGCTCTCTTTACGGCGCCGACAGCGGCTTGTCCCCGCGGGCAAAAACCGCTAGCCTTTGTCCACTTCAACCGCCTGCTAAGGAAGACGTATTGTTACGCCAGCGAATATTTCGGATAGTCGGACTGTTTCTCATCGGACTTAGCCTTGGCGGCTGCACCACCATGGTCACCTCGAAGCTGGGTGATAATCTCTCCCAATCCATCGCCAACCAGGACGATCCGGATACGGTTCGCGCCGGCGCCCCGGCCTATCTGCTTCTCATCGACGGCCTGATTAACGGCAGCCCCAAAGATCGCCGCCTGCTGGTCGCCGGCGCCCGACTCTATAGCTCCTACGCCGCCGTTTTCGTTGAGGACCCGGAACGGGCCAAACGCATGGCGACCAAGGCGCTCGACTATGCCCAACGAGGACTCTGCCTTGAGCGCCCGGCGATCTGCGAACTGGCGGAGGGACCCTATTTGGATTTACTTCCCGCGATCCAGGCCACCTCCTATGAAGATTTGTCGGCGCTTTACGCCTACGCCCTCTCCCGGGCGCTGAAGATTCAAACCCATAGTGACGACTGGTCCGCCATCGCCGATCTGCCCAAGGTCGAGGCCATGCTGGAGCAGGTGGTCGAACTGGATGAGGAGTATGAGCGGGGCAACCCCTACCTCTATCTGGGCATCATTCGCACCCAGCGCCCACCGGCGCTGGGCGGAGAACCGGAGAAGGGAAAAGAAAATTTCGAAAAAGCAATCGACATCTCCGGCGAACGGAATCTAATGGCGAAGGTGGAGTATGCCCGGCGCTACGCCAGACTGGTATTCGACCGCAAACTGCATGATCGCCTGCTCAATGAAGTCCTAACCGCCGAACCCGTGGCGGAAGGATTCACCCTTAGCAACGTACTGGCCCAACGCCGGGCCAGGGAGCTGCTGGAGTCGGCAGCGGATTATTTTTAGGAGCTGATAATGGTACGCCTCAGTTGTACAGCACTGCTTTTCCTTACAACCATCCTGGTCGTCCCGGCACAGGCCGCAACGACTTTCAAGATCGCAACCATCGCCCCCGACGGTACAAGCTGGATGAAGGCCATGCGGGACGGGGCAAAAAAGATTCAGGAGCGCACTGATGGCCGGGTAAAATTCCGCTTCTATCCCGGCGGGATTATGGGCAATGACAAAAGTGTGTTGCGCAAGATGCGCGTCGGCCAGCTGCACGGCGGCGCCGTGACTGGCGGCGGGCTGGCACAAATCATCCCCGAAGCCCTGGTTTACAGCCTGCCTTTTCAGTTTCGTAGTTACGCCGAAATCGACTATGTGCGCAAAAGAATGGACCCGGTGCTGCTCGATCGGCTACAGGAGGCCGGTTATGTCGGTTTCGGTATCAGCGAGGGCGGCTTTGCCTATTTGATGTCCGACGATCCGATTACCGACAATGACGTTCTCAAAGGACAAAAGGTCTGGATTCCCGAAGGAGACATCATCAGTCGCAGCGCCTTCGAGGCGCTCGGCGTTTCCCCCATCTCGCTGCCGCTGACCGATGTGCTGACCGGACTGCAAACCGGTCTGATCAACACCGTTGAGGCCACCCCGACCGGCGCCATCGCCCTGCAGTGGCATACGCGGGTGAAGTATCTGACCGATAATCCGTTGATGTATATCTATGGCACACTCGTGCTTAAACAGCGCACCTTTGAAAAACTCAGCGATGCCGATCGCAAAGTGGTCAGCACAGTCATGGAAGAGATTTTCGAACGGCTAAACCGGCAGAACCGCGAGGATAACGACAGTGCGCGCGCAGCCTTGCAGGAACAGGGGATCACTTTTGTAAAAAGCGATGCAGAGACCCTTAAGCTATGGCGCCAGACCAGTGGGAAGGCAATGGATCAACTTGTGCGGGATAATAAACTGTTCGATGCCGAGATCCACCAACAACTGCAACAGCACCTGCGTACCTTCCGCTCACAAACGCAAGCAAACTAATCCTCCGTCATGCTTACCCGGCTACTGACCCTGCTGCACCGGGCCGAGGAGCTGTTCATCACCCTGTTGCTGGGGGGAATGATCCTGCTCTCCGGCATGCAGATTTTGCTGCGTAATGTGTGGGACAGCGGTATCGCCTGGGGCGATCCCCTGCTGCGGCTCCTGGTGCTCTGGGTCGGTCTGTTGGGGGCGATGCTGGCGACAAGACAGAACAAACACATCCGCATCGACATTCTCAGCCGCTATCTGCCACAGCACTGGAGCCGTTACAGCGAATTAATCATCAATCTGTTCAGCGGCATTATCTGCGCCCTGCTGGCCTGGCACAGCGGCCGTTTTGTCCACTATGAATGGCAGGACGGAACAGAGGTCTTTAGCGGCTTTCCCGCCTGGGTGGCTGAGTTGATCCTACCTATCGGTTTCGCTGTAATCGCCCTGCGTTTTATACTATTGGCTTGGCAGTCACTGAGCGGTGAGCGCCGATGAGTTCGCTGGTACCGCTGCTTCTGATTCTTCTGGCGCTACTCGGCACGCCGCTGTTCGTGGTGATCGCCGCCAGCGCCCTATATGGTTTCTATCAGACGGATGTGGATCTCTCGGTCGTGGCCATGGAGATCTACCGTTTGGCGGAGATGCCGATCCTGCTTGCCATTCCCCTTTTCACCTTTGCCGGCTACCTGCTCAGCGAAAGCGGTGCACCGGCACGACTGGTGCGCGTCACCCAGGCGCTGCTCGGCTGGATGCACGGCGGCCTGGCGATTGTCTCGCTGGTCGCTTGCGCCCTGTTCACCGCGTTTACCGGCGCATCGGGGGTGACCATCGTCGCCCTCGGCGCCCTGCTCTATCCGGCGCTGATGCGTGCCGGCTATCGCGAGAACTTCAGCCTGGGGCTTATCACCACCTCGGGCAGTCTCGGCCTGCTCTTCGCCCCCTCGCTGCCGCTGATCCTCTACGGTATTATCGCGCAGCAACTGGGGGTGGGAGGACCGCTCAGCATTGATGAGCTGTTTCTTGCCGGCATCCTGCCGGGGCTGCTGATGCTGGTCATTCTTTCGGCCTGGAGCATCTGGAGCAACCGGGTGCAACGGCTGCAGCGATTCTCCTGGCGAGAGGCGCGTGATGCAGTAAAGGAAGCGGCCTGGGAGATCCCACTGCCGGGTTGTGCTGCTGGTGCGCAATCGCTTGCGGCGCAAGGGGATCGGCGTCAAGCGCATCGTCATCGTGGGCGCTGGCGAGGTGGGCCGCCGGGTGATGCGGACGGTCGTCGCACGGCTCGATCTGGGGTACGAGATTGTGGGCTACGTGGACGACAATCCCGCCAAAGGCGAAGGGGAGGTGGGCCGCTTCAAGGGCCTGGGGCCGATTGACAATCTGGCCCAGATTATTGATTCCGAGGGGGTGGATGAGGTTATCGTCACCCTGCCGTGGACCTATCACCGGCGGATACTCAGCGTGCTGCGCGAGTGTGAACGTCGCGACGTCGCCGCGCGCATCGTGCCCGACATCTTTCAGTTGAGCCTGAGC
>JAWOIT010000053.1:0-8215 GCA_046484535.1 Pseudomonadota bacterium
CTGCCAAGATACTGCATCATCCGGGTGATGCCATCCGTCTCATCCGTTGTGGCGAGAATATGGATATGATTGGTCATCAAGACATAGGCATGGATGGCGACCTTGTAGCGCTCCGCACCCTCTTTTAGCCAACGAAGATAGGCGATGTAGTCGTTGTCCTCAAAGAAAACAGGTTCACGACTGTGCCCCCGTTGCACGATATGGACGGGGACTCCTGGCAGGAAAAAACGTGGTTTTCTTGGCATGGTGGTTTATTGGCAGTCAACGTCCAAACAGGCTACCACAGGACTGAATTACATTAAAGGGCTCTGACCCCTTTTATCAAAATTAGTCCCGCCGCGGTCGAATTGCATGTGACCATGGATTTGCTCAGTGAGATGCCCCATACCATCGCCCTGGCGGCCGATAGTGAATCGGAGGTGCACTTTGCTCCTGAGCCCAGTCAGGTCAGCGGCGGCCTGCTGCTGGCGGACAGGATGTTTTTCATCAAGTCCTACCTGGTCGACATTCAGCGTCAAGATGGCCATTACATCGTCAAGACAAAGGGAACGCTCAACCCGGTTGTTCGTCGTGCCTGGCGTCAGGATGGAAGCGAAATCAAGTCTTGGCGAGAGCGCCCTTTAAAGGACGTGAAGGCGGCCATGGCCAAGGAAAAGGCGGTAGACCTGGATGTTTACTGGACCAGCAAGGAGAAGCTCGAAACAAGGCTGATTGCCACATGGGACAAGGAGAACAAGCGATTGCGCTACCTGGCCACCAACCTGCCAAGGGATGAATTCAGCCTTGAGCAAGTGTGTGATGCCTACCGATTGCGCTGGCAGATAGAGCTCATGTTCAAGGAGTGGAAGTCATACACCAACCTCCATGCCTTTGATACAAGCAATGCCGACTTGGCCGAAGGGCTGATATGGGCCTCAATTTGTGCTGCACTTCTCAAGCGATTCCTGGCACATGCCACCGAGCGGGTTTACCGGGTGTCCGTTTCGACACGCAATGTGGCCATGTGCGTTCGCGGGATGCTTTTTGAATTAATCTCCACTTTGCTTCACACCCGCCGTAGGCTAAAAGGAACGCTGGAAGCCGCACTGGCATTTCTAGCAGGCAACGCTAGGCGCTCACATCCTAAACGTGAGCGAGACAAGGGCAGGGCAAAATTGGGGCTGGAAGCGATATTTCAGGGCGCTTAAGAACTAACCTATGAATGAGTGTTAAATGAACAAAAAATGCAAGCCGGAAAAAGCGAACAAGGGGGCGGAGGGAATAAACTTTAACTCGACGCACTAATTCCTCTCCAATCAATCCCTCTGCCTTTGCCATCCTATTACTATATCGCACTTTTTAATCATCAACCTTGATACCATTTTCTTCGCACCATGCTCTCAGAGTGTTTTCTTGAGCAAGGGTTTCAAACTCATACCATTTGTTTAAAACACCTTTTCGCTCTAACAGACTTTTGAATTTTGAATAGGCGCCTTTTTTTCTAAATATTTCATCAATATTCGATGCCTCGCTCGGCAAATACTCATAAGCAAATTCAAGAACAAGTCTTTTTCCTAGCTCCAATTCATTTTTATGGGGAATTTCAATATATTTCTCACTATCAATATCTTCCGGCAACTCTTCCTCATTTTCGCCAAATTCAGAATGCCAGTATATCTTTCCCGTTTCTTTGTCCAAAAACGCTTGGTGCGCATACATTTGACCGAAATTCACAAAATCAAATGCATCTTGTATGTCTTTGAAGTTGACTGCCATATATTTTCCTTGTAGCAACTAACCGCTAGCCCGTACCAACCTGGTATTAATTAAGACAGCACTTCTTATATTTCTTACCGCTGCCGCAGGGGCAGGGATCATTGCGTCCTATTTTAGCTTCGGGTCTGATGTAGGGTTCCTGCCAGGGTGGGAGAAAGTCGAAATCTTCTTCAGCCTCTCCGGCCCAGCGCCGTTGCCGCTCGGCTATGGCCGCAGGTTCATAGAACTTCCAGGGGTTGGCAAAACGCTCCCATTCAGGCTGGTCTATACCTGCACTATAGGCCTCATCAATGCCGTCCTGGTCATACGCCCTGCCGATCCACACCTGACGCTTGGCCAGTGATTGCAGCAACAAACGGTATCGTTCCCGGGGGAAGTCGAGCAGATCCATACTGAGGTTCAGGCGAAGCTGCCACTCCTCGCTTTCATCTTCCACAATGGCAGCCAACCAGTCGAGCGCTGTTTCCAGCTCAGCTTCTCCGCGCTGCTGCGCCGATGCAATCACCGGTTGTGCGGCATTGCTGCGTATATAGACGTTAGACTTGCGATCCAGCGCCAGCTCACGCAGCAAATCCACCACGCTTTCCGGCTTATTGGCGAAAAGTGCCGGCCAATATCCGGCGAGCCAGTCCTGCATATCACTGTCGACACCATCGAGGTGTCGCATCAGGGCGACAAGCAACCTTCCGGCCTCTTCGCTGGGGATAAGCCCTGCGATCGCGGCCATGTGGTAGCGCATCCACCAACGTCCGTCACTTACCTCCCCCCAAAAACACGGTTCGTCGGACAACCGTTGCAGTGCTGCTACCATCGCATCACCGCGGGCTGCGCAGGCATCGATCAGCCCGCGTGGCGCTGTATCCAAATCATTCTCCAGCAGTGCCAATAATGCTGCTTCATCCAACCGGGCGAGGTCTACTTCGCTGTAGTCATGAAGTGTGTGTTCTATGTTCATGGTTGTTTAGCCTCGTCGTCTCAGGCCTGCCACTGTGTACTTATTAGCCGTCGGACTCACACTACAGACACTCATAGAGCCGCAAAGATCCCAATGACTGCCAAGATTGTTCCGATAATCCACTGCCAGTGAGCCGGCCAGAAAACACCAACCAACTGAATCAGCTTTGCTACCAGTGGTTGTTCGTAGTGCCCCGGTGAGATGAACACGATCGAGCTATCCTGGTCGTTTTTTGGAGGCGGTATGTACTTCCCACGATACCAATTTTTTAACCGCTTCCGTATGGACATGATTATTTCCAGCTCTAACAGCCACTTAAGGGTCCAAAAAACCTTATCTATATTCACCCCTTATCCCTAAGGAAGAAGGGGCTCCATTTCTTAGCTGATTGTTAGTCCCCAGCCCGCGCATTAAGATAAGCCCGCTCGGAGACATCATGCCAGGCCATGACCTGATCGCGGAATTGCTTGTAGGACTGATAGACCTTTTTGGAGATTTCGTCCTTTTCGGCGATCTCGGCGACCACCTCTTCGGAGACCTTTTTCAGCTGTTGCAGCACATCATCCGGGAATTTGCGCAGCTCGACGTTGTGCTCGTTGACCAGGGTATCCAGCGCCTCGTTGTTGCGCGCGGTCAGTTCGGCCAGCACATCGTTGTTGGCAACCTTGCAGGCGTTCAGCACGATGGACCGGAGATCTTCGGGCAGCTCTTCGAAGGCCTGCTTGTTGATGAAGCTTTCCAGGGTGGTGCCCGGCTCGTGCCAGCCCGGATAGTAGTAGTATTTGGCCGCCTTGTAGAGGCCGAAGGCGAGGTCGTTGTAGGGGCCGACCCATTCGGTGGCGTCGATGGCGCCGGATTTGAGTGAGGGGAAGATCTCGCCGCCGGGCAGGCTGACGGGGGTGCCGCCGAGGCGACTGAGTACTTCGCCGCCGAGGCCGGGGATGCGCATCTTCAGGCCGGAGAGGTCGTCGAGGGAGTTGATCTCCTTGTTGAACCAGCCGCCCATCTGCACGCCGGTGTTGGCCGCGGCGGTGGGGATAAGACCAAACGGCTCGTAGACCTCGCGCCATAGCTCCATACCGCCGCCGTGGTAGAGCCAGCTGTTCATCTCCTGTGCGGTCAGGCCAAAGGGCACCGCGGCGAAGAACTGGGCCGCCTCACTCTTGCCCTTCCAGTAATAGGCCGCGCCGTGGCCCATCTGCGCTGTGCCCTTGGAGACCGCATCGAAGATCTCGAAGGCGGGCACCAGCTCACCGGCGCCGTAGACCTTGACCTCGATGCGTCCGCCGGACATCTCGGTGATCAGCGCCGCGAGATTATTGGCGCCGGTGCCCAGGCCCGGGAAGTTCTTCGGCCAGGTGGTCACCATGTTCCACTTGAATTTCTGCTGCTTCGCTTCGGTGCCGGCGCTTTCCGGGGCCTTTTTATCCTCGCCGCAACCGGCGAGCAGACCGGCGCCGGCAAGACCGCCCACACCGACCTTGGTAATAAACTCACGACGTTTCATGGCACTCCCCTTTAGGTTTGTTTTTATCGCATCACTGCATCCTAAACAGCACGGCCGGGTCAGACAAGGCAAAAAGCTGCCGCAGCAATACGCCGTGAGGGCTGTCGCTTAGCGGTGCTAGACCACTTCCAGCTTGGCATACGCCAGCACCAACCACTTGCTGCCGACCTCATCGAAGTTGACCTGGACGCGGGTCTGGGCGCCGCTGCCCTCGCAGCTGAGCACGGTGCCGCTGCCGAACTTCGGGTGCAATACCTGCTGGCCGACGGAGAGGCCGCCCTCCTCCTCGAGCGCCGCGGTTTCACGGCGAAAGACCGGTGCCGAAACCCCGCCGCGCATGCGGATCTCCTCCAGATACTCCGAGGGGACCTCGCCGATAAAGCGCGAGGGACGGGTGTAGCGCTCCTCGCCGTAGAGGCGGCGCACTTCGGCATAGGTGATGTAGAGCTGCTGCATCGCACGGGTCATTCCCACGTAGGCGAGACGGCGCTCCTCGTCCAGCCGGCCCGGCTCCTCGACCGAGAGGCGGTGGGGGAAGAGTTCCTCCTCGACCCCGACCAGGAAGACCAGCGGAAACTCCAGCCCCTTGGCGGTGTGCAGGGTCATCAGCTGCACCGCATCCTCGTAGGCGTCGGCCTGGGCATCGCCCGCCTCCAGTGCGGCGTGAGCGAGGAAGGCGGAGAGGTCATCCAGCCCCTCCTCGTCGTCGAACTCAAACTGGCGCGCGGCGGAGACCAGCTCCTCCAGGTTCTCGACCCGGGCGCGGCCCTTCTCGCCCTTCTCTTTTTTGAAGTGTTCGATAAGCCCGCTGTGTTCGATCGCATGCTCGACCCGCTCATCCAGCGGGTGCTCCGCGGTTTCGCGGGCCAGCCGTTCAATCAACTCGATAAAGCCGTTGACCGCATTGGTGGCGCGGGCGGGCAGGGCCTTATCACTCACGATGTCGCGGGCCGCCTGCCAGAGCGAGATCTGCCGTTCCCGCGCCCTTTCACGAATCGCCTCCACGGTGCGGTTGCCGATGCCGCGGGTGGGGGTGTTGACCACCCGCTCGAAGGAGGGGTCGTCATCGCGGTTGACGATAAGGCGCAGGTAACCCAGCGCGTCCTTGATCTCGGCGCGCTCGAAAAATCGCAGGCCGCCGTAGATACGATAGGGCATTCCGGCGTGCATCAGCGCCTCCTCCAGCACCCGAGACTGGGCGTTGGAGCGGTAGAGGATCGCGGCCTGCTCGCGGCGGTGGCCCCGGGCCACCCAGTCGCCGATGCGATCCACCACAAAGCGGGCCTCGTCCAGCTCGTTAAAGGCTGTGTAGAGCTTGATCGGATCGCCCTCCTCGCCCTCGGTCCAGAGCTCCTTGCCGAGGCGATCGCTGTTGTGGGCGATCAGGGCGTTGGCGGCATTCAGGATGGTCGAGGTGGAGCGGTAGTTCTGCTCCAGGCGAATCAGCTGCACCTCGCTGAGGTCCTGCTGGAACTGGTGGATGTTCTCCACCCGGGCGCCGCGCCAGCCGTAGATGGACTGGTCATCATCGCCCACGGCGAAGAGCCGGCCGCTGTCGCCGGCGAGCAGGCGCAGCCAGGCGTACTGAATGGCGTTGGTGTCCTGGAACTCGTCCACCAGGATATGGCGAAAGCGTTTTCGGTAGTGGCTCAGGATCTCCGGGTGCTTGAGCCACAGCTCATGGGCGCGCAGCAGCAGCTCGGCAAAATCGACCACGCCGTTGCGCTGGCAGGCCTCCTCGTAGGCCCGGTAGACCTTGATCATCTGCTCCTGGTGGAAGTCGCCGTAGCTGTCGATATGTTCGGGGCGCAGCCCCTCATCCTTTTTGCCGTTGATGTACCACTGGATCTGCCGTGGCGGCCACTGGTTCTCATCCAGATTGAGCTCCCGCAGCAGGCGGCGGATGAGGCGGTATTGATCGTCGCTGTCGAGGATGGAGAAGGCCTGCGGCAGGCCCGCCTCCTGCCAGTGCGCCCGCAGCAGGCGGTGGGCGATGCCGTGGAAGGTGCCCACCCACATGCCGGTAGTGGGCATGCCCATCAGTTGTTCGATGCGACCGCGCATCTCGCGGGCGGCCTTGTTGGTGAAGGTCACCGCGAGGATGCCGTAGGGCGAGGCCTCGCCGGTGCGAATCAAAAAGGCGATGCGGTGGGTCAGCACGCGGGTCTTGCCGCTGCCGGCCCCCGCCAGGATCAGCTGGTTGCCGGGCGCGGCGCAAACCGCCTCGCGCTGGGCGTCGTTCAGGTCGTCAAGAAGATCGGAGATATCCATCCGCCCATTCTACCAGAATGTCGCAGGCGGACGGTTGCCATGCTCACCGCTAATCGGCTGTCCTGCTCATCGTTGGAGAAAATCCTTGAATTGAAATGCAGGCCCTGTGGCCGCAAATTATGGGACAATGTTCCTTTACCCAACGACAGTAACGCCATGACAGACAATCCCCACTACGAACGTATCGGCGGCGAAGAGAAGGTCCGCGAGCTGGTCGACCGTTTCTACGAACTGATGGATACCCTGCCTGAGGCCGGACAGATCCGCGGCATGCACGCCAGGGACCTGCGCGTCTCGCGGGAGAAGTTGTTTATGTTCCTCTCCGGCTGGCTGGGCGGACCCCAGCTCTATATGGAGAAATACGGCCACCCGCGGCTTCGCCAGCGGCATATGCCCTTTGCCGTCGACAGCGCCGCCCGCGATCAGTGGATGATGTGTATGGTCCAGGCGATGAAGGATGTGGGGATCGAGGAGTCGCTGCGCAAAGATCTGGAGGCCGCCTTCTACAAGACCGCCGATTTCATGCGCAACCAGCCGGAGTAAGTCACACCCAACGGCGGCCGCTTTGTGTTAGGATTTCCTCAACACTTATACGTGATAGGAGATCGCCTTGCACAGACTTATCGCTCCTCTGCTGTTATCTCTCGCCCTGCTCCCTGCGGCTGTATTTGCCGAGGCGGAGCATGACACGGTGATGCTCAGTGAAGAGATTCAGATGGACCTGCGTTATTTCACTGCCGAGGGGGATACCATGCTGCTGGGCTTCCCCTGCGACCAGGGCACCGGCCGGGCCGAGGCGGCTGCCGGTGAGGTCTTATCCAAGCGGGGCATCGAGGTCTGGCTGGCCGACCTGCTCGGCGCCCACTTCCTCCCCATCGCCCCCAGCTCGATGCGCACTCTCGAGGGGCGCGAGGTGGCCAACCTCATCGATTACGCGGTCAACAAAAACGACAAACGCATCGTCCTTACCGCCAGCGGTTACGGCGCCATCCCGGCACTGCGCGGCGCGCGCATCTGGCAACAGGAACACCCGGATGACAAACGACTGGCCGGGGCGATCCTCTTCTTTCCCATGCTTACCGCTCACAACCCGGAGCCGGGCAAGCCACTCGAATACCTGGAGGTGGTGCACAACACCCGACTGCCTGTGGTGATCATGCAGCCGACCAACACGCCGACACGTTTCTGGATCAAGAAACTGCAGAAAACCCTCGAAGAGGGAGGCAGCAAAGTTCACGTTGAACTCCTGCCCAACGTGCGCAGCCGCTTCTATTCCCGCCCCAAACCCACCGAAGCCGAAAAAGCGATGGCAAAGCAGCTTCCTGAGCTGGTCGAACAGGCCCTTGAGAAATTACGCACCATGGAGACTAAGTAATGAAACGATTCGCATTTTTCTTGTTGCTGCTGGCGTCCGTCCCGCTCCATGCCGGGGAGCTGATGGAGTATGAGGGCAAACCACTGCCCGACTTCACTCTCTCGGATATGCAGGGCAACTCACACAGCCTGAGTGACTACCGCGGCAAGGTGGTGATGGTGAACTTCTGGGCCACCTACTGCGGTCCCTGCATCAAGGAGATGCCGTCGATGCAGCGACTGAAAGAAAAACTGGGGGATAAGCCGTTTGCGATCCTGGCGGTGGATATGGCCGAGGAGAAGTCGACCGTCGAGGCCTTTTTGAAAAAGCACGACATTGAGGTCAACTTCCCCATCCTGCTCAACCCCGAAGG
>JAWOIT010000067.1:0-4993 GCA_046484535.1 Pseudomonadota bacterium
AGACCGTTGGTGATGCTGGAGATGCACCGCAGCGGCAGCCAGTCGGTTTACGGTGACTTTCGCGCTATCTTCACCCCCGCAGGCGGCGCGCCGGTGACCATCGGACTGGTCAACGGTGTCTCTGTCTATACCCCCAACAGTATGCGTCGGTTCTCCCTGCCGCTGAATGTGCCGGAAGGCACGGTGTTGGAAAAGGGTAAGATTCGCATTATCTATCTCGAATCGGGCAAGGATGAGAAGGAAGGTTTGTTGGCTGAGACCGACATTTCCTTGTAGTGTCATGGGGAAATATGCCTTCAAAGTCCGTTTTTCTAGTATCTGTCTCTCCTCTGATTCTATGCCTTGCGGCGGTCACGGCCAACGCCGCTGACACCAGCCCTGATCCCGCCAGCGGGAGTAGTATTCGCCAGACAGGGGCTGAGCCCAACGAATGGCTGCCACGCGATTCGGATCTGCGCATTCTGGAGATTCGTGTCGATGCCTACACCCTGGATGATGTCATCGGTGCCTACCAGTACCAGGATGTGATCCTGCTGCCGCTGGGTGGTCTGGCCTATCTGCTGGATCTGGCCATCGATGTGGATGAGGGTGTCGCCGGCGGCTTTGTAATCAGGGAAGATAACACCTTTCAGCTCGACACCAGTCGGAGCGAGGTAATTCTCAAGGGACGTTCCAAGAGTTACCCCGCAGCGCTGGTGAAGGTGCTCGATGATGATATTTACGTCGAATCGGCCTTGCTCGGCCAGTGGCTCGACATGGCGCTGGATATCGACCTCTACACCGCGCGCATCTGGGTGCGCTCCGAGGAAAAACTCCCCTTTCTCGCGCGACTCGAGCGGGAGCGGCGCATCAGCAAATCACTTTCGCACCTGGGGCGCCGTGACGGACAGTACCCGCGCCACCATGAACCTTATCGCGCCTTCACCGTGCCTTTCTTCGACCAGAGCCTGAGCCTGGGCAAGCAGTACACCGACAGCGGCGAGACCACCACGCTGCTCTCCACGACCCATGCTACCGCTGATTTCCTGAAGCACGAGTCGAACTGGTACCTCACGATGAACGATGAGGGGTTTGATGATTTTCGTGTCACCCTGGGACGGACCGATCCGGAGGGCGAGCTGCTAGGGCCGTTGCGCGCCAGCGAGTACCGCTTCGGTCACGTCGCCGAGCCGCGCGTGGGTCTCATCACCCTGCCGGCGCAGCCTGAATATGGGGCGGTGGTCAGCAGTTACCCCGTCGGCCTGCAGATGGAGTACGATCGCCACCGTTTCACCGGTGAGCTGCTGCCGGGCTGGGAGGTGGAGCTCTATCGCAACAACGCCCTGATTGGTTATCAGCAGAACCCCATCGATGGCCAGTACGATTTTCAGGATGTCCCGTTGCTCTTTGGCAGCAACCATTTTCGCCTGGTGTTCTACGGGCCAAGAGGAGAAATCAGGGAGATTGACCAGCGCTTTGATGTGACTCAGGCGCTGACCCGTAAGGGGGAGCACTACTATCGGGCCTCAGTGGTGGCCGATGAGGACAATAATGAGCGGGCGACCTTCCAGTATGACTACGGCCTGACCTCCAATCTGTCGACCACTGCTAATGTTGTCAGCATTCCCCTGCAAGAGATCACCGGGGTGGTGCAACACAACTATGTGGCAGCGGGTATGACCGGGTACTGGGATGCCCTCCTCGCCTCGGCCACCGTGATCGATGACGACAAGAGCGGTAGCGCCCTGGAGGTGGATTTGCAGACGCGGATCGACGCGACGACGATTGGCCTGACCGATATTTGGCTCAATGATTTTGTCAGTGAAGAGTACAGGCCGGTTTCGAAACCAATAGCACGCAGGAGCCTGGTCACCCTCAACACGGCTATCCCTGCCTCGGTACTACCGCGCATTCCGGTGACTCTGGGTTATAAGCGAGACCGGTTTAGCGATGGGGGTGAACTGGTCGAGATGAGCAATCAGTTTTCCTTAAGCCTGTACGGCTTTGCCATGACCAACATGGTGTCGCACCAGAAGATTACCGATCTGCCGGCCACGGCGAACGGCGCTTTCAATCTCAGCACCAGTGTCGCCAATCTCCGGTTACGCGGAAGTCTGGCCTATACCATTAAGCCCTTGAGTGAATTGTCGAACATCGCCCTGACGGTGGATCCGGGGAGTTTCGGCGACTACCGCGTGAACTTTGGCCTCAATCACTCACTATTGGCCGACCTGACCGAGTACAGTGCCAGGGCCAACAAGATCTCGGGGAAATATGGGCTGAGTTTCGGTGCGACATACAATAGCAACAGCGAGATAACCCTGGGGGTCAATCTCTCCTTTGGCTTCGGTTACGAACCCCGTCGCAAGGAGTGGCTGGCAGACGCCAACCGTGTCGCCAGTCAGGGCAGCCTCTCCGCCCGCTTCTTCCTCGATGCTAATCAGGACGGCATCTACAACGAGGGGGATGAACCCCTCGATAATATCGGCGTGCGTGTCAATGGCGGTTACAGTCGCCAGCGTTCCGACGAGGAGGGCATCCTGTTCCTCACCGGGATACAACCCTACAACCCGACCAATATCACGATTGCCCCGGAAACGTTGGAGGATCCCCTGTGGCGCATGGCGCTGGATGGGGTGCAGGTGACACCGCGGCCGGGCCACGCCATCCAGGTCGATTTTCCCATCTTCATGAGCGGCGAGATCGATGGCACCGTCTACTTGAACAAGAACGGCAGAGAGTTTGGTGTGGGTGACGTGACCGTGGAGTTGGTAGATAAATACGGGCGGGTCATCGCCACCACCAAGACCGCCTACGACGGCTTCTATATCCTGAGCAAGGCGCCGTTGGGGGATTACCGGGTGCGGGTCTCGGGCAAGCAGCTGCAGAGCCTGGGCGTGCGCGCGATGAACGAGGATAGCCTGACGATCAGCAGCGAGGAGCCTTTCGTCAGCGGGATCGATTTTTATCTCGAGGCGGAATAAGAGGCGCTATCCCACAGGGATAGCGCTCGAACGGTTTACTTACACTCGCAGGCCGGTTTGCTCTGGTTGAGTGACAGGGTGCCGACCAGTTGAGACACCTCGGTCAGCTCATGGCGCTTGAGGTAGTCGACGATGCCGTCATTGATCTTCTGGCAGATCAGCGGATTGTAGAAGAGTGCGGTGCCGACTCCCACGGCGCTGGCACCGGCGATAATGAATTCGAGGGCATCCTCGGCGCTGGCGATCCCGCCCTGGCCGATGATGGGAATGGCGTGATCACGGCACACTTGGTAGACCTGGTGGGTCTTGAGCAGCGCCACCGGCTTGATCGCCGGGCCGGAGAGGCCGCCCTGGTTGTTGCCGAGGATGGGGCTGCGGCTCTCGATGTCGATGGCCATCCCCATCAGGGTGTTGATCACCGCAAAGGCGTCGGTGCCGGCCTCGATGCAGCGGCGGGCGTTGCCGGCAATATCGGTCTGGTTGGGCGAGAGCTTGGTGATGAGCGGCTTGTCGGTGACCGCGCGTACCGCCTCGACCACCCGGGCCGACATCTCCGGGTCGTTGCCAAAGGCGACGCCGCCGGCCTTGACGTTGGGGCAGGAGATGTTGATCTCGATGCCGTCGATCGATGAATCGTTGAACAGCCGCGCCACCTCCGCGTACTCCTCCACGGTGGAGCCGGAGATGTTGGCGATGAAGCGGGTCTCCTCGAAGTCGAGCTGCGGCAGGATCTTCTCGACCACGTATCGGGCGCCGGGGTTCTGCAGGCCGATGGCGTTGAGCATCCCCATCGGAGTTTCGTAGACGCGGTGCGGCTGGTTGCCGAGGCGCGGCTCCAGGGTGGTGCCCTTGAGGCAGACCGCCCCCACATCGCGGTTGGAAAAGCCCTTGACCCGGGTATACTCTTCGCCGAAGCCGACGCAGCCGGAGAGCAACACCAGCGGCGTATCGAACTTCATGCCACAGAAATCGACGGCCAGCATGGCCTTGTCAGCCTTGAACATTCTTTCACCCAGCGAGATTGGAAGGATGCGCCGATTTTACATCAATCGGTGCCACTGTACCTCCGCCAAACGTTAAGGATAGTGCGATTGATGCTGCAAATCGTCCTGTTTCAGCCCGAGATCCCGCCCAATAGCGGCAATATCATCCGTCTCTGTGCCAATACGGGGATGGCGCTGCACCTGATCCGCCCGCTCGGGTTCGAGCTGGACGACAAGCGCCTGCGCCGCGCCGGCCTCGATTACCATGAGTTTGCCGCTGTGCAGGTGCACGACTCTTTTGACAATTATTTGGCGGCGGCGGCACCGAAACGCCTCTTCGCCTGCACCACCCGCGGAACGCGCTACCACACCGAAGCGGCTTTCGAGGCGGGCGACGCCCTGCTGTTCGGACCGGAGACGCGTGGCCTGCCGTCGGAGATATTGCAGAAACTCCAGCCCGAGCAGTGGCTGCGCCTGCCGATGGTGGCGCAAAGTCGCAGCCTCAACCTCTCCAACGCCGTGGCGGTGTTCGTCTATGAGGCGTGGCGGCAGTTGGGTTTTGAAGGTGCGGCTGGGAAAGGCTGATTCACAGCAAAATGCGAGAAGGATGTGAAGAAAACCTTTTCTGTCAGGGTTTGCCGCGTGGGCTTGTTGTTGGACTGAAGTCCGACCTACCACCGGGCACTTGTTATTTACGTTCTGGATTGTGGGCTGGTGTGTAATGGTAGGTCGGGCTTTAGCCCGATATTGCGAGGCTTCGTTAATCGCTGTTGTCGGACCGAAGTCCGACCTACCATCTGATCAATAATCGGACCTGTAAGATCCTTCGCATCCTCTGCGTCTTGCGGCTGAGACGATCAATCCGTTTCAGGCTTTTGCTCCCGGTGCAGCAGCGCTTCGACCGCTTGCTGGGGCTGGACGCCCTGGTAGAGCACGCGGTACACCTGTTCGGTGATGGGCATTTCTACCCCTTGCTCTTGTGCCAGCTGGTAGATCTCAGGGGCGCTTTTGACCCCCTCCACCGCCTGGCCGATGCTGGCGATGGCC
>JAWOIT010000110.1:0-27327 GCA_046484535.1 Pseudomonadota bacterium
TGGATGTCTATCACTCACAGACCGCCCCGCTGGTGGATTTCTACTCCAAGTGGGCGGAGAGCGGCGATGCCGATGCACCCAAGTACGTTAAGGTCACCGGTACCGGCAAGAGCGTTGAGGAGAACCGGGACGCCGTCTTCGCTGCACTGGACTGATTCACAGGTGCACAGTGTGGAGTTTGACAGGCCCTACGGGGCCTGTTTTTCGTTGTAGCGTGCCCATATCTCTGTCATGACGGTATACTCACCATGTAATGATTCACCCAATTAAAAGCCAACCGCAGAGGCGCTAAGGCGCAAAGGTTTGTATCACCTCATGTCGGCTCTTCGCCAATCTTGTTGCGGGGACCAACAAAGCCAATGTAGTCCGGGCTTTCAGCTGCTGCCGTATACCGCCCGTAAAGGTGATGTCGCGGTGCCGGCAAGTTGGGGATCTCCACTCTCATAACTTTGGCCTTCCCCTACATGGAGATCGGTGAGGAGTGTGAGCAGGATGCGGTAAGCTTTGCGGTGAGAATAGCTTGTTAGGTGAGTCGTTATCTAACACCAACATACTGAGTCTGACGGAGTGTCATGGAACAGAAGCAAAATGACAATAAGATCGGGGTGCTGCTGACTAACCTGGGGACCCCCGATGCCCCCACACCCTCCGCATTGCGCCGTTATCTTGCCGAGTTTCTCTGGGACCGCCGGGTCGTGGATTTGCCACGGCCGCTGTGGTGGTTGATCCTGCACGGGATAATCCTGCGGGTTCGTCCGGCCCGCTCTGCGCGCGCTTACCGCGAGGTCTGGACGGAGCAGGGGTCGCCGCTGATGGTCATTGCCCGTGACCAGCAATGCCTGTTGCAACAACAGCTGGATCGCGCCGCCCCCGGTCTCTACCAGGTTGAGCTTGGTATGCGCTACGGCAACCCATCCATCGAAACGGCACTGGAGAAGTTTCGTCAACAGGGCATTACCAAGGTAACGGTGTTGCCGCTCTATCCGCAGAATTCCTGCTCCACCACCGCTTCGACACTGGATGCCATCGGCGCCGCGCTGCAAAAGCGGCGTGATATCCCGCACCTGGATTTTATCGCCGATTACCACGACAACCTCTACTACATCCGCGCTCTGGCCGACTCGGTTCATGAGCACCGTGAGGGACGTGAAGCGGCGGAGAAACTGCTGATCTCCTTCCACGGCACGCCGTTGCGTTACAGCCAAGAGGGCGATCCCTACTATGCCCAGTGCCGGAGAACCGCTGAGTTGCTGGCTGCAGAACTTGGCCTTGGTGAGGAGCAGTGGTTGTTGACCTTCCAATCACGCTTCGGACGTGAGGAGTGGTTGCAACCCTATACGGATAAAACCCTGGAAAAACTCGCCGCAGAAGGAGTGAAAAGTGTGGAGGTGATCTGCCCCGGCTTCTCCGCTGACTGTTTGGAGACGCTGGAGGAGATCGACGGTGAGAACAGGACGATATTCATCCGCTCCGGAGGCGAGGCGTTTTTCTATATACCCGCCCTTAACAGCCGCAAGGATCACATCGACATGATGGCTGCACTGGTGAGCGGCGATAAGGCTTGAATGGCCGGTCTAAAATACCCGTCCTGCGCTGAGAAGGTGTTCGCGCCAATAGGGATTGTCGAGCGAGCCGTAACTGACGACCTTACCGCTTGATGGGGCGTGCAGAAAGGTATCGCCGCCGATGTAGATCCCTACGTGCGAGACCTTGCCTTCAATACGGAAGAACAGCAGATCCCCCTGTTTTAAATTCTCGGGTGAGACCTTGAAGGCGTTTCGGTAGAGTGTTTCCGAGGTGCGCGGAAGGGTAATACCGGCGCGCCGGTAGGAGTAATAGATTAGGCCGCTGCAGTCGAAACCGCGCTCGGGAGAGGCGCCGCCGTAGCGGTAGGGTTTGCCGAGCATCTGTTCGGCAACGGCGACCGCAGGGTGAGAGATCGCCTGGGAGGCCCCCGACGGTGAAGCGCCTTGACTCGATAAATCACCCGCGAAACTTAAGCCGCTATGAAACAGCATAGCGATCCCGAGTATGCTCGTGGCGTAGAAGTGATTTTTCTGCGGCATTGTCATGCTCCCTCTCCCTGCCTTCATTATATATACCTCTTGGTGCAGTAGGTAAAGTCAACCTGTTCACACTATTATTGAATGACTGTTGATGGATAGGTTTTGCCGTTGAGTCGGACTGGAGCGGGTATGGGGTTGCAATCGATTCCGGGCATCGGACCGAAGCTGGAAAAAGAGCTTAAGTTGCTGGGCTATGAATCGGCAGAGCAACTTGCCGGGGAGGATCCGGAACGAATGTATCAGCGGCTGATGCAGCTTCGCGGGCGGCACATTGACCGCTGTGTACTCTATGCCTTTCGTTGTGCGGTCTATTTCGCGAGCAATACGGTACACCAGCCGGAAAAATTGAAATGGTGGTACTGGAAGGATTAAGCGGCGGGTAAACCCGCCGCTTAGCTTGCCTGAATAGGCGTTCCGAATGCCGGAACACTTTACCGTTACGAGGTGCCCTCACGCCTGCCAGGACACGCAGTGAATTCATCCTTGTATGCTCGGCGGCCGCGTCCCTGCGGCCGACGGTCCTGTCAGGCGTGTGGGCACCTCCCAAGTGTACTGGTATTCGGATCGCTTATTTAGCCGAATACGATAGGCACCACTTCCCGAAAGTGTTTCACGAAATGGGCCGTGACACCCTCGCGGATGTGTGCCGGAAGTTCTTCAAAGTCCCCTTTATTGGCCTCAGGTAATATTAGCTCCATCACCTTGACGCGACGGGCGGCAATGACTTTTTCGCGAATGCCGCCTACGGGATAGACGCTGCCGGTGAGGGTCAGCTCCCCGGTCATCGCCAGTGAGCGCCGGATACGCTGGTTGCGCGCCAGGGATAACAGCGCGGTGGCCATGGTGATGCCGGCGGAAGGGCCATCCTTGGGGGTCGCTCCCTCCGGGACGTGCAGGTGCACAAAGGCGGCATCAAAAAATGCCGGATCGCCTTCGAATTGCTTGAGATGGGAGGAGACATAACTGTAGGCGATCTCCGCCGATTCGCGCATCACTTCGCCCAGTTTACCGGTGAGCTTGAAGCCGCGGTTTTTGCTGTGAACCTGGGTCGCCTCGATACTGAGGGTGGCCCCTCCCATGGCGGTCCAGGCAAGGCCGGTGACCACACCGACACCGCTGAGCGGCTTCTCCTTGCCGAAAAACGGTTTACCCAGGTAGTTTTCCAGTGTCTTCGGGCCGACACGGATCGGCCCCTTCTCGCCGCTGACCAGCTTCATCGCGGCCTTTCGGACTACCCGTCCCAGCTGTTTTTCCAGGTTGCGGACGCCCGCTTCACGGGCGTAACCCTCGATGATTTGGCGCAATGCCGAGTCGGTTATTTTCAGTTTGCTTGCTTTGACCCCGGCGCGTTCCAGTTGGCGCGGCCATAGGTGGTGTTTGGCGATGGCCAGTTTCTCCTCGGTGATATAACCGGACAGACGAATTACCTCCATCCTGTCGAGCAGCGGCCCGGGAATGGTGTCGAGCTGGTTGGCGGTGCAGATAAACAGCACTTTGGAGAGATCAAAGCGCAGGTCCAGGTAGTGATCGAGAAATTCGCTGTTTTGCTCCGGGTCGAGCACTTCCAGCAGCGCGGCAGCCGGGTCGCCCTGGTAGGAGGCGCCGATTTTGTCGATCTCATCGAGCATAATCACCGGGTTTTCCGTGCCGGCATCCTTGAGTGACTGGATAAACTTGCCGGGCATGGCGCCGATATAGGTGCGGCGGTGGCCCTTGATCTCCGCCTCGTCACGCATGCCGCCGACGGAGAAGCGGTAGAACTTGCGGCCAACCGTCTCGGCGACGGAGCGCCCGATGGAGGTTTTACCGACGCCCGGAGGGCCAACCAGCAGCAGGATGGAGCCGGCGATGGTGCCGCGAAGCTGGCCGACGGCAAGAAACTCCAGGATCCGCTGTTTCACATCATCCAGGCCGTCGTGATCCCGGTCGAGTATTTTACGCGCCCGTTTCAAATCGAGGATATCCTGCGAGTCGACGCCCCAGGGCAGGGCGGTGATCCAGTCCAGGTAGTTGCGTGTGACCGTGTATTCCGGCGAGCCGACTTCAAGCACGGAGAGTTTTTGCATCTCATCGTCGAGCCGCTGCCGGGCATGCTCGGGAAGCGTCAGCTTTTCTGTTCGCTGCTGAAAACGCTCCAGATCGGCGGTGCGATCGTCCTTCTCCAGCCCAAGCTCCTTTTGGATCTCCTTGAGCTGTTCGCGCAGAAAGAACTTGCGTTGCTGCTCCGACATCTGATCTTCGACACGCTGGCGGATCTGATGCTGGATCTTCGCCACCTCCATCTCTTTCTTCAGTAGCACCAGAACCCGCTGCATGCGTTCGATAACCGGGTGGGTCTCCAGCACCTCCTGCAGCGCATGCCCGTCCGCGGTGGTCAGTCCTGCGGCAAAATCGGTCAGCGGCGAGGGTTCATTGGGACCGAAGCGGTTGAGAAAATATTTCAGCTCCTCGCTATAGAGTGGATTGAGCGGTAAAAGCTCCTTAATGGTGTTGATGATGGCCATGGCGTAGGCGCGAACCTGGTCGTCGGCATGCTTTTTATCATCCGGGAGGTATTCCACCTGAACCAGATAGGGTGGTTGTTCGGAGATCCATTTGAGAATACGAAAACGCTGTAATCCCTCAGCGATAAACTGCAGTTTTCCATCAGCGCGTGTCGGCTGATGGAGCCGTACAACGCTTCCGGTGTGGTAAAAGTCATTCGGTTGCAGGTGTTGCAGCTTGTCGGTTTTTACCATGACAAGCCCCGCCATCTGGTGCCCTGTTTCACCTATACTCTCAATCGTTTCAAGCCAGGGTTGCTCATCCATGACGATCGGTGCGGCCTGAGCAGGGAAAAAAGGCCGCTCAAAAACAGGCAACAAATGAAGCGTTGTGGGCAAAACGCTCTGCTGAACGGCGAGTCCGGTCTCGGAGTCGTTACTATATTCGGCTTCCAGTGGCTCTTTTTCAGCCATGACACTCCCCTTGATTCTTTTTGGATGAAAAAAGTTCGGTTTTTTTCACTCGGTGAACAGACATTACCGTAGGCTGATTTTATCCAAAATTTCCTCTTTGCAAAGCCTTTCCAATATTGTTTGAGTTGAGCCCGATAATGGTTAATACAATGCAATGAAATATAATTTTTGCTTCATTACAGAAAAAATTTACCGAAAAATGTAATAAATAGGCTTTTTTTTTAAAAAAAATCCAATTTTATTAACAAAATAACAAAAATTATGTTTATAATTTGCTTGTCAATATAGTTTGTTAAATTAATTTTCAGTAAGGAGCGGTTTCATGGCACGCGTAAAAAAAGCTGCAAGCAAGAAGAAAACTGTTAAGAAAACAGCTGCCCGTCGTGGACGTCCGTCTGCACGTAAGACTGCTGTTAAGCTTGACCCCACCAAGAACAAAACTTTCAAAGCGGCAGTTACCCGTCGTGAAAAGGCTGAAAATGCCCTGGCCAAGGCCGAGGCGGCCGCTAAGAAGGCTGCTGATGCATTAACCGCAGCCCGTACCAAAGCAAAGAAAGTTAAGACCGCTGCAGCCAAGAATGCTGTAGCCAAGAAGATGGATATGTCCAAGGCCGCCAAGGCCAAGGTTGCAGAGGCTAAGTTTGAAGTGAAAATGGCCGATGCAATGCTTGCCGCCCTGGCCAAGTTCGATGCGGCCCAGGAGAAGGTCTATGACCGCGCCCTGGCCAAGGCCGTGAAAGCCCAGGAGAAGAAAGAAACGGCGGCTACCAAGAAAAAAGCAGCCCCGAAAAAGAAGCGTCGCACTGCCAAGCGTCGCACCAAAAAAGCCGCCTGATTGTATTCGTGGCGGAATGAAAAAGGCCGGCAATTGCCGGCCTTTTTTATGCCCGAGGGGTCTATAGCCAGGTCACAGCAGACCCTCGAAAGGTTCTACAAGTACCGTTTCTCCCGGCTCTACACCGCGAACCTCAGCGGGCACAACGATAAAGCAGTTGGCCTGGCTCATTGAGCTGAGGATGTGTGAGCCCTGGTTGCCGGTGCTTCGCACGACCAACTCGCCGTCCTTATCCCGCTCGAGGATGCCGCGCTGGAAATCCTCCCGCGCCGGACTTTTCAGTTTATCGATACAGCGCACCTTCACCCGAAACGGAGTCAGAGACTCCTGTCCCATCAGACGCCGCAGGCTCGGCTGTACAATTTCATAGTAGGTGGCCATGACCGATACCGGGTTGCCGGGCAGACCGAAAAACAGCGCGCTGTTCAGCTGACCGAAGGCCAGGGGTTTGCCGGGTTTCATTTTAATCTTCCAGAAATTGACTTTGCCCAGTTTATCCAGGGTTTGCTTTACATAATCGGCATCGCCTACAGAGACACCGCCGCTGGTGATCAATACATCGGCGATGGAGGCTGCCGTGCTAAAGGCGTTGCTGATGGCATCCGGATCGTCACGAATAACTCCCATGTCGATATGTTCGGCATTAAGTGAGCGGAGCATGCCGGCAATGCTGTAGCGGTTGCTGTCGAAAATTTGCCCCTCTTTCGGTGTTTCACCGATAGAGCAAAGTTCGTCACCGGTGGAGAAGGTGGCCACACGTAATTTGCGACGAACCGTCACTTCGCCTACCCCCAGCGATGCCAGCAGCCCCATCTCCGCGGCGCGGATTTTCTTGCCGGGGGCAAGCACCACACCGCCTTTGGCGATATCCTCACCGATATGGCGTACGTTTTCCCCCGCCTTATGTCCCGGTTGCAGGGTAATTGTGTCACCGTCACGTTCAACGGCCTCCTGCATAATGACAGTGTCAGCGCCGTCCGGTACGACTGCTCCGGTCATAATGCGTACTGCTTGTCCGGCTGTAAGGGAACCGTCGTAAGGATTGCCCGCATAGGCGGTGCCGACAACTTGCAGCGAAACCGTATCGCTTTGTGGTAGCTCTGAGCCGTTAACGGCATAGCCGTCCATGGCCGAATTTACATGATTCGGCACATTAAGGGGGGAAATAACGGGCTCGGCAACGATACGGTTATAGGCCTGTTGCAGCGGGCATCGCTCGAAGCCTTGAATGGGCTCAATGGACTCCAGGATTTGTTGCAGCGCCTCATCGACACTGAGCAGCTTGCTCGGGTCCTGGCTGTCACAGTCATTGGCAGGTTTCTGGGTAGTACTCATGATCGTTCCTGTCGTTATCGGGTTAAATCTGTTTGTCGTGCAGAGGATGTGAGGAGAGCCACTGCAGGATGAATTGGGCGATCTCGTCCGGCCGGTCGATACGTAATTCCGGCAAAGTAGCGCCGCTTTTCGGCTTGTCGCTGACCAGTGCGATAATATCCGGATCATTGGGGTGCAGCGGCGGTTTGCCAAGGGACTGTCGCTGCAGTTCGATTTTGGGATAGGACTCGTGCTTGAAACCCTCCACCAGCAGCAGCTCGAACTGTTGCGGGTCGAGGTGTTTTAGCAGTTCGCTGAGTCGTGGTTCATCATCTTCCTGAGCGTTCTCATTAATCAGCGCCCAGCGCTTGTGCGAGGCAATCATCACCTGACCGGCGCCGGCATGGCGCAGGCGATAACTGTCCTTGCCCGGCTTGTCGATGTCGAAGTCGTGATGGGCGTGTTTGAGCAGCGCGATGCGGATCCCGTGCTGTTTGAGAATGGGGATCAGCTTCTCCAGCAGTGTGGTCTTGCCGGTGCCGCTGTAGGCGACGAAGCCCAGAATGGGGCGGGGAAAGGTCTGCGCTGTTTGCATTATTCCTGTTCCGCCTCCCGGAGCTGGTCGGGGGTATTGATGTTAATGAAGGCCTGAGGATTGTCGGAAAAGTCGGTGCTGCAGTGTTTGGTGCTGTAATACCAGTCATGCACCTTACGCTTTCCGGATTCAAGATATCTTCTCAGCTCCGGCGCAAGACGAGCGCGCACCAGCATGATGACCGGATGCAACCTTTCTCCGTCGCTGACGGTACAGGCGTCGGCCGCTTCCTTTTCCAGTGCGCTGAGCATCCTGGGGATCAGGTCTCGGGGTAAGTTCGGCGTATCGCAGGGAGCGCTTAAGACAAATTCGCTATCGCTGTATTCCATGGCGCTCAGCAGACCCGCAAGCGGACCGAGACCGCCTGACATCGTGTCCTTCACCAGCGGATAACCAAAAGCGGCATAGCTCTCCTGGTTGCGATTGCTGTTAATGAGCAGGCAGTCCGCCTGTGGGCCCAACCTCTCCAGCACATGCAGGATGAGCGGTTTTCCCCGCAACGGCATCAGCCCCTTGTCCTGACCGGCCATGCGGCGTCCGGCGCCGCCGGCAAGGACGACGGCGGTTACCTGGTTGTGGTTGCACGAGGTCGATGGCATTCGTATTACGATTCCCTATCGTTCGAAAACGGAAAGCATATAAGATGGGCTAATATCTTAGCATTCTCCACGGTTGTATTGTTATGCCACCGATGGGGTAGTGGTACAGGAGTAATGCAGAATGGGAGACAAGCGAGGTCCTGCCGAGGCCAAGGTGGAGATAATCGAGAAGCAGGAGTGTTACCGCGGTTTTTTCCGCATGGAAAAATATCGTCTTCGCCACCGGCTGCAGTGGCCGGCCATGCATCGTTCGGCGCTTCGTCAGCGTTGGTTGGACAAAAGCTAAATCGGTTATAAGTGTCTAGAAAATATTATCCAGACCGTGCATACCGCACTTTCTTCCGGCCAGGCGAGCGGCCTCGACCAGCGCCTGGTTTGGCTTATTTCCGCGCACCAGCTGATCGATCAAACCGGCGTTGAAGACATCTCCCGCACCGAGCGTATCCACCACCCGCTCCGGGGAAAAGGCCGGAACGTGTTGTAGCTTTTCACCCGGCGGGAGGGCATAGGCGCCATCCTCTCCCCAGGTGCAGGTAAGAAGTGCTTTGGCATGATGCGGCTGCATCTGTTGCAGAAACGCAGCGGCGGAGTGTGCACCGTGGTGCATGGCGAAGTCCTGTGAAAACATCACCACCTCGGCGAGCGAAAACAGCGCTTCGATGCCTTCTCGCGGTTTTTCCGCCTCCAGCGATATGGGAAGGTGCGGCGCCACGGCTTTGGCGTGTTGCAGCATCTTTTTCAGCTCGCTGAGGTTGCGTCCCTCCACATGCAGCCAGTCGAATCGGTCCAGTGCGATCGTGGTGAATTTTTCCGCCGGGTATTCCGGCAGGTCACGGTAGTGGACGATGGTACGGCTGCCGTTTTGTTGGCTCAGCGTTATATATGAGGTGGGCACCTTGCCCTGGTTGACGGTGTGGACGGCGCTCAGGTCGATCCCCTTTTGCGCCAGGTCTTCGCGGATCATTACGCCTCCCGGCTCATCGGCAAGCGAGCCGGCCCAATTGCAGTGATGACCCAATTGACTCAATACGACTGCGGTGTTGGCGGCATTGCCGCCACGGCTGGTATGTTGCGCAAGGGCGCGTACTTCCTGATCCTCCTGCGGGTATCTGTCGACCACATTGATGATATCCAGGGTGGCGTTGCCCACGATAAGAATACGTGCCATAAAATCCTCAGTTATTGCTGTTGTCGCATCAAAGCCCAACTGACATGTTCCCGTACGATCGCCGAAGGGTGAGCGAGGCGCTGCTGCAGGGCGATAATCAGGGCTTCGCTGCGCGGTGCGTTTCCCATCGCCACGGCGATGTTGCGCAGCCACGATGCGTGGCCGATGCGCCGGATAGGACTGCCCTCGGTTTTCTTCAAAAAGGTCGCCTCATCCCAGCCAAAAAGCTCGATAAGCTCGGCGCAATCGAGTCCATGGCGGGGAGAGAAATCCTGTTCCGCGCTGATTTGTGCATAGCGATTCCATGGGCAGATGAGCTGGCAGTCATCACAGCCGTAGATACGGTTGCCGAGCAGTGGCCGCAGGGATTCGGGGATGCTGCCCTTGTGCTCGATGGTGAGATAGGAGATACAGCGCCTGGCATCCACCACATAGGGCTCGACGATGGCGGCGGTGGGACAGATGTCGATACAGGCCTGACAGGTGCCGCAGTGGGCCGATACGGCGTTATCGGGGGTGAGGGGGAGATCGGTATAGATCTCGCCGAGAAAAAACCAGGATCCACACTCGCGGTGCAGCAGGTTGCTGTGTTTGCCGACCCAGCCGAGTCCCGCTTTGGCCGCAAGCGGTTTTTCCAGCACCGGGGCGCTGTCGACGAAGACCCGGTATCCGAATTCGTCAATCACCTCACCGATTTGTTGCGCCAGGCGCTGCAGGCGCTTGCGCATCAGTTTATGGTAGTCACGGCCGAGCGCGTAGCGGGAGATATAGGCCCGCTCGCCATTGTGTAGCACCGACCAGGGCTCGGCAGCGTCCGGGGGGAGGTAGTTCATGCGTACCGAAATGACACTCACTGTACCGGGCTCCAGTTCGGCGGGGCGGCTGCGTTTGCTGCCGTGGCGCTGCATGTAATCCATCTCACCGTGATAACCGGCCTCAAGCCATTGCTGCAGCCGTGTTTCGGCCAAATCCAGCTGGATATCACTGATGCCGACCTGCTCGAATCCCAGCTCCCGCCCCCAGTGGCGGATGCGTTCGGCCAACGCAGTGGCGTCAAAATGTTTCTGTGTTTTCGCCATACCCGCTATGATACCTCTCATGAAACATTTACCCCATGATCTTTATCGCGCCGAGCAGGTGCGCGAACTCGACCGGCTGGCGATCGAGTACTACGGCATCGCCGGCTATTCGCTGATGTGCAACGCCGGCCAGACAGTGTTTGACCGGATTCGCCGCCGCTGGCCACGGGTGAGGCAGATGGCTGTGCTGTGTGGCGGCGGCAACAATGGCGGTGACGGTTATGTGATCGCCCGCTTGGCGCGTTTGGCCGGGATCGAGGTGGAGCTGCATATGCTCAGCCCGGCGGAGAAGCTCAAGGGCGACGCCCGCCGTGCCTATGAGGATGCGGTGGCCACTGCGGTCTCGATGATCGGCTATGACGGGCAGCGGCTGGACGGCTTTGAGCTGATTGTCGATGCCATGCTCGGCACCGGCCTGAGCGGGCCGGCGGAGGGAATATGGCGAGAGGCGATTGAGGCGGTAAATGAAATCGATGTGCCGGTGGTGGCGGTTGACATCCCCTCCGGCCTCTCTGCCGATTCCGGCTGTGTCCTCGGTGCTGCGGTAAAGGCGGACCTGACGGTAAGCTTCATCGGTCTGAAGCGCGGCCTGTTTACCGCCGACGGTCCGGACTATTGTGGGGAGTTGGTGTTTTCCGATCTCAACGTGCCCGATGAGGTCTACGGTCATATCCCGCCTGCGGCAAGGCGCATCGACTACTCATCACTCACCTCCCTGCTGCCACCCCGGCGACGAAACAGTCACAAGGGGGAACATGGTCATGTGCTGATTATCGGTGGTGAGCAGGGGATGCCGGGTGCGGTACGGATGGCCGGGGAGGCCGCCGCACGCGCCGGTGCCGGATTGGTTTCCCTGGCCACTCGAAGTATGCATGCGGCCCAGATCAGCGCGGCTCGTCCGGAGTTGATGTGCCACGGTGTGGAACAGCCGGAACAGCTTAATCCGCTTCTTGAGCGCGCCGGCGTCGTGGCCATCGGACCGGGACTGGGCCAGGCCTCCTGGGGGCGCGCCATGCTGGGGCGGGTGTTGGAGAGCCACCTGCCCCTGGTGCTCGATGCCGATGCGCTCAACCTTCTGGCGGACGAACCGCTGCATCATGACAAGTGGGTGCTTACCCCCCATCCGGGCGAGGCGGCGCGCATGCTGGGTTGTGCAGCCGGCGATATCCAGCAGGACCGTTTCAGTGCGATCGCCTCGCTGGAGGCAAGTTACGGCGGCGTGGTTGCCCTGAAGGGCTGCGGCACGCTGGTGCTAGGACCCGGGGAGGAGATCGCGCTGTGCAGCGAGGGTAATCCGGGAATGGCCTCGGGGGGCATGGGAGATGTGCTGACCGGTGTGATTGCCGCATTGATCGCCCAGGGGCTGGACCTGGAGCAGGCGGCCCGTCTGGGGGTTGTCCTGCACAGCGCCGCCGGGGACACTGCCGCCCGGAGCGGTGAACGGGGGATGCTCGCCACGGACCTGTTTTCACCGCTGAGGCAATTGGTCAATCCCGGATAGCCCCCATGGCACGGCAATACTCACACTGGTTGGCCGACAGTGAGGCCACCGAGTCTTTCGGTGCGGCGCTGGCCCGTTGCTGCACGGCGGGTACGGTCATCTACCTATTCGGCAATCTAGGCGCCGGCAAGACCACTCTGGTGCGCGGTTTTCTCCATGCACTCGGCCACAAGGGGGCGGTCAAGAGCCCCACTTATACCCTGGTGGAACCCTATGAACTGCCTGGACAGCGGGTCTATCATTTCGATCTCTACCGTCTCGGTGACCCGGAGGAGCTGGAGTACCTGGGCATACGGGATTACTTTGATGGCCTCGCCCTTGCCTTGATTGAGTGGCCGCAACAGGGAGCGGGCCTCCTACCGTTACCTACAATAGAAGTCGCTCTTGATTATGAGGCGGAGGGCAGGGCGGTGAAACTGACCCCTGTTGAGCCTTCTGCCAAAGGCATTTGTGAGTGTGTGGCCGCTCACTTTTCCAGCGGATAAACAGTTGAAATTTTTCCAGATTTGTATAAAGTTAGGATTAAAAGCTATAATTGGTTGTAGCTAAGAGTTATAACTTTATGAATTATAAGAAAATAACACTAACGCTGGTGAGAGTATAGGAGCGCCGGGATGCCTGCATACAGCCGCCTTGCCACCCTGATTTGTCTGCTGTTCGTTTCCGTTTTGGCCCAGGCTCAGAGCGAGATCAACGGCGTGCGTATGTGGCCCTCGCCGGATAGCACTCGGGTGGTCTTCGACACCAGTGGAGAGGTCGAGCACAGCCTGTTTACCCTGGAGAACCCCGAGCGTATTGTCATCGACCTCAAAAATACCCGGCTCAAAGCGGATATCAGCGCACTGGGTGAGGATAAGGGAGTCTTGAAAGGGATCCGTACCGGCAAGCACGGAAAGCACGATTTGCGTGTGGTTCTGGACCTGACCGAGAAAGCAGCGCCGAAGAGTTTTGTCCTGCGCTCGAACCAGAAATACGGGCACCGTTTGGTGATCGACCTCAATCACAGTGGTGTGCGGGCACGGGAGAAGAAAACTGTCCGTGAATACAATGCACCGCAGAGAAAAGCCCGCGAGATCATTATCGCCATCGATGCCGGGCACGGGGGGGAAGACCCCGGCGCCATGGGGCCTGGAAATACGCGGGAAAAGGATGTGGTGCTGGCGATCGCGCGAAAGCTCAATGCGTTGCTGGAGAAGGAGCCCGGTCTTCACCCGGTGATGATCCGTAATGGTGATTACTACATCAGTTTGAGTCAGCGAGTGGAAAAGGCGCGCAAGTTAAAGGCGGATTTATTGGTCTCCATTCATGCCGATTCTTTCCACGACCACCGCGCCAGTGGCTCCTCGGTCTACACACTCTCCCCGCACGGCGCCAGTAGTGAGCAGGCGCGCCTGTTGGCCAAGAAAGAGAACGCTTCGGACCTAATCGGTGGTGTCTCGCTTGAAGACAAGGACGATCTGCTGGCCTCGGTATTGTTGGACCTCTCCCAAACCGCCACCATTGAGGCCAGCACCGATGTGGCCGAAAAAGTGCTAAGCGGCCTGAAGCAGGTGGGCAAGGTCCACAAGCACAATGTCGAGCGGGCCGGCTTCCGGGTGCTCAAGGCCCCTGATATGCCATCAATTTTGGTCGAGACGGCGTTTATCTCCAATCCGAGCGAGGAACGTAGGCTGCGCAGCGCCAATCACCAGTACCGTCTGGCCAAGGCGCTTCTGTCCGGCATTCGTGGTTATTTTCTTGAAAACCCGCCGCCCGGGACGATCCTGGCTCGAGCCAAACGCAAACATGTGATTGCCCGGGGAGATACCCTCTCGGGGCTTGCCCGCCAGTACCGCGTCAGCATGGACTCGCTCAAGAGCTATAACGACTTGAACGGAACCCAATTGCGTATCGGTCAGGTGCTGCGGATTCCAAGCGGCGGTTGAAGGCTTGGCGAAGCCGGTCGGCGATTAAGCACCGGCCCGTCCGCTTCTCTCAGTCTTACCCCCGTCCCCGCCTTTTGTTAAGCTAACCGGCCTCAATAAACCGGTTAAGCACCCGTGCAGCGACGCATTCAGTCCCTTCCTGTTCATTTGGCCAACCAAATCGCCGCCGGCGAGGTGGTGGCGCGGCCTGCCTCGGTGGTAAAGGAGCTGCTGGAAAACAGCATCGATGCGGGCGCCGATCAGATCGAACTGGAGGTGGAACAGGGCGGCACTCGTTTGATAAAAGTGCTGGATAACGGTCGGGGGATTCACCGTGACGATATGATGCTGGCAATCGCCCCCCACGCCACCAGTAAGGTCTACAGCCAGCAGGAACTGGAGCAGGTCATCAGTCTTGGTTTTCGCGGCGAGGCCCTTGCCAGTATCGCCTCGGTCAGCCGTTTTAAGCTGAGCAGCCACCTGGAGGGTGCCGAGCAGGGCTGGGAGCTGGAAGTGGATAAAGAGGAGCCCGTACCCAGTCCACTGCCTCGCGGCACACTCGTCGAGGTGCGGGACCTGTTTCATAATACCCCCGCTCGTCGCAAATTCCTGCGCACTGAGCGTACGGAGTTTTTGCATATCGAGGATGTGCTTAAGAATCTGGCCCTGAGCCGTTTTGATATCGCTTTTACCTTATACCACAACGGGCGCCGGCTTCTGCGCCTGCGCCAGGCCGATGATGCGCACCGGCAGGACCGCCGTGTCGGGGAGTTGCTGGGGCGCAATTTCGCCAACCAGGCGGTGAAACTTGATTTTGAAGCGGCCGGGATGCGCCTGTGGGGCTGGTTGGCCAGGCCGGCGGCATCACACAGTCAGGCCGACAAGCAGCACTTCTTTCTCAACGGCCGGATGATTCGTGACAAATTGATCAATCATGCGGTACGTCAGGCCCATCAGTCGGTGCTGGAACCGGGCCGTCATCCGGCCTATGTCCTTTACTTGGAGGTCGATCCCAAAGGGGTTGATGTCAACGTTCACCCGACAAAGCATGAGGTGCGCTTTCGCGAGTCCCGCCTGGTGCATGATTTTATCCATCGGACCCTGTTGAATGCACTGGCACAGGAGGTTCCGAATAGCGAGACATTACCGTTGGAACAGGGCAGCAGGGGGCGGGCGCCAATTTTCCCCGGAGAAGGGGCCGGTCGGCACGCCTCAACCTCTGCCCGCAGAGCTATTGCCGAACAGCGGCAATTCTACCGCACGGCTGCAGTGGCGGGGGCTGGCGCAAACCGGGCGGAAAGCGAACCGCTGTTCGGCAAGGCAAGGGCGATCCTGCACCAAGCCTACCTGCTAACCGAATGTGCCGGTGAGCCGGTGCTTCTGGATATCCAGGCGGTGCGGCACAACCTGTTGCGCCGGCACTTCGAACAGATGCTCGCTGACGGCGAGGTGCGCAGTCAGCCGCTGATAATCCCACAAAACATCAATTTGACCGTTAAGGAGGTCGATCTTCTGGTGGGGGCGGGCGAGGAGTACACCCGACTGGGTTTTGAGATTGAGCGACTCGGCGAGGAGTCGGTGGTCATACGACGCATCCCCTCGCTTTTGCGGGGAGTCGAGCCGGAAATCCTGGTAAATGAGTTACTGGCTCAGGTAAAGCAACAGCAGGAGAGCCAGGCGGCGGAATTTTTTGGTTTGATTGCGGTTCTGGTGGACCGTGCTGTGGCGGCGACTCCTATAAAGGACTTGGGCGAGGCGGAACGCCTGTTGCGACAGGTCGAGGCACTGCCGGAGCAAGGTCGTGATTTCTGGCGACCGCTGACTTTGGTTCAGCTACAACAGTGGTTTAGCCGAGGGGGCCCGGTGTGACGATGAGCGGCAACAAAGCGCAATCCACATTGTCGCCGGCAATTTTTCTGATGGGCCCTACCGCCTCCGGGAAGACCGATCTGGCGGTGGAACTGGTGCGCCGGCTTCCCGTGGAAATTATTAGCGTGGACTCGGCGATGGTTTACAGGGGAATGGATATCGGCACCGCCAAGCCGGATGCCCAAATTCTTGCCGAAGCACCGCATCGGCTGATTGACATCCTCGATCCGGCGCAGAGCTACTCCGCCGCCCGCTTCCGCGCGGATGCGCTGCAGCAAATGGCGGAGATTACCGCGGCCGGACGTATCCCGCTATTGGTGGGTGGCACGATGCTCTACTATAGGGCTTTGCAGCAGGGGCTGGCGGTGCTACCCGAGGCGGACCCCGCCGTCCGCGCCCGAATCGAGGCGGAGGCGCAGGAGCTGGGCTGGCAGGCCCTGCATGAACGACTTGCCGCAGTCGACCCGGTTTCGGCCGAACGTATTCACCCCAATGACCCGCAGCGGCTTCAGCGGGCGCTTGAGGTCTATGAGCTTACCGGACGCCCCCTCAGCCGGTTGTGGGAGGAGCAGCGCGGTGAGAGCCTTCCCTACCGTCCGGTCAAGCTGGTCGTGGCGCCGGATGATCGCACTGAACTGCATCAGCGTATCGCCTTGCGTTTCGAGCGGATGCTCCAACAAGGGTTAGTGGAGGAGGTTGAGGCGCTGTATCGACGTGGGGACCTTGGGCCCGAGCTGCCCTCCATCCGTAGTGTCGGCTATCGGCAGGTGTGGCAATATCTGGCCGGGGAACTTTCCCGGGAAGAGTTGTCAGAAAAGGGGATCGTTGCCACTCGGCAACTGGCAAAACGTCAGTTCACCTGGCTGCGAAGCGAGCAGAACCTGCGCTGGTTTGCTACATTTGACAACAGGTTAGTGGAAAAAGTCTTGAAATTCTTGGATGATGCCGCCATTACTTAGCATTGCGGTGGCGTGGTAAATCCCGGCGAGATCCATTTATCAAGAAACTTTTCTATACTGTAACTCAAGGATTTTATTGAGTTTTGAGTTTTTTTTGCGCGGATGTTGCGCCGTATAATAACAAAAGGAGTAATCACATGAGTAAAGGGCAAGCATTACAAGATCCTTTTTTGAATGCCCTGAGGAAGGAGCGTATTCCCGTCTCCATCTATCTGGTCAACGGCATTAAGCTTCAGGGTCAGGTGGAGTCCTTTGACCAATTCGTTGTGCTGTTGAAAAATTCAGTCAATCAGATGGTTTACAAACACGCGATTTCCACAATCGTTCCCGCACGCAATGTACGTGTGAGTTTTGCCGAGCAACCCACTAACGAACCGGGGCCCGGTCACAATTTCTAAGTCAGTAATCGTTTCTATCTTCACCGCAAAGGGAGCCGGTTTTGTTTGAGCGCCCACGCAGCGGTGAGCGTGCCGTTCTCGTCCATCTGGACCTGCAACAGGAGACCGACCGTGAGGACCTTGATGAATTCAAGGACCTCGCGGTGTCTGCCGGTGCAGAACCGGTTGCCGTGGTAACCGGGGCGCGACGGCTTCCCGAACCCAAATATTTTGTCGGCAGCGGCAAGGCGGATGAGATCCGTCAGGTGGTGGAGGATTGCGGCGCCGAGGTGGTGCTGGTTAACCATTCTCTGACGCCCGGTCAGGAGCGCAATCTGGAGCGTTTGCTCGAATGCCGCGTGCTTGACCGTACCGGACTTATTCTCGATATCTTCGCCCAGCGGGCCCGCTCCCATGAAGGTAAGCTGCAGGTGGAACTGGCCCAGTTGCGTCATCTCTCCACCCGCCTGGTGCGGGGCTGGACCCACCTGGAACGGCAAAAAGGGGGGATCGGTCTGCGCGGCCCGGGTGAAACCCAGCTGGAGTCGGACCGGCGTCTGATTGGCGAACGAATCAAAAACCTGAACAAACGTCTGGAGAAGGTACGCCGCCAGCGCGAGCAGGGCCGCCGTTCGCGCAAGCGGGCTGAACTGCCCACGGTTTCGTTGGTGGGCTATACCAACGCAGGGAAGTCCACGCTGTTCAACCGCTTAACCGAGGATGCCGTCTACGCCGCCGATCAGCTCTTCGCTACCCTGGACCCAACGCTGCGGCGTGTGGAACTGGATGCCGGCAACGCCCTGATTCTGGCCGATACCGTCGGTTTCATCCGCCATCTGCCCCATGACCTGGTGGCGGCATTTCAGTCCACTTTGCAGGAGAGCCGTGAGGCGGACCTGCTGCTGCATGTGATAGACGCCAGTGACGAGGAGCGCGAGGCCAAGATCGAGCAGGTGGATGAGGTGTTGCATGAAATAGGGGCCGACCCGGTGCAGCAGCTTGCGATTTACAACAAAATCGATCTTGCCGAAGGGCTTGAGCCTCACCTTGAACGTGATCAGGACGGCCGGGTTCGGCGTATCTATCTCTCCGCCGCCGACGGCGAGGGGATGGAGCTGATCAGGCAGGTACTGAACGAATGGCTGAGTGCAAAGCGTCGCCACTACTGCCTGCATCTGCCGCCGGGCGCCGCTCGGCTGCGTGCAAAACTCTACGAACTGGGCGCCGTGGTGGAAGAGAATATCGACAAGGACGGCACTTGGGAGCTGGATATCAGCATCGAACCGCAATATCTGGAGTCGTTGCGAAAGCAAGGGGAATTCGCCAAGCTATTGCCCCAACCATGATTAGGCGTTTACGCTAGGACGGTTTTGAGATCGGGCGTGGCCATGGGGCTGCAACAGTGGGCGGTTTCTCGTTGCCTACGACGATTGTGTCTTGCGGTGCTATGCCAAGACCCCTAGAATTTGCGCAAGAACATGACTAGTACGGGATTTTCCGTGAAATTACATTTTTGGAGTATCTAATGGCCTGGAACGAACCGGGTGGCTCCGGGGGCAAAGACCCCTGGGGCGGCCGTAACGATGATCAGGGGCCGCCTGATCTGGACGAGGTAGTCCGCAAGCTGCAAAACAAGTTCAACAACATGTTTGGCGGCGGTGGTGGCAAAGAAGGCCCATCCGGGCGCAGCATGGGCACTGGCGGAATCGGCCTGATCGTTATTATCGCGCTGCTGGTATGGGCACTTTCCGGTATCTATATCGTCAATGAGGGCACTCGTGGCGTGGTCACCCAGTTCGGTGCCTATAAGAAAACCACCCGCCCCGGTCCGCATTGGTATCCCCGCTTCATCCAGCGTGTTCGCAAGGTCAACGTGGATAACGTGCGCAGTATAGAACTGGGTATCCGCGATGAAGAGTCACTGATGCTGACCCAGGATGAGAACATCGTCGATGTTAAGTTCGCGGTGCAGTATCAGGTGCGTGATGCGGGTGACTATCTGTTCAATGTGGTCAGTCCGGATGAGACACTGCGCCAGGCGATGGAGAGCGCGGTACGTGAGGTTATCGGCAAAAGCGAGATGGACTTCGTCCTTACCGGTGGGCGTGCCGAGGTGGTCAACAGTGCCCAGATATTGATGCAGGAGATTCTGGACAGTTACGAAGCCGGTCTTGTGATCAATCAGCTGACCATGCAGGATGCCCAGGCGCCCGAGCAGGTACAGGATGCCTTCGCCGACGCCGTCAAGGCCCGCGAGGATGAAGAGCGGCTGAAGAATGAGGCGGAAGCCTACGCCAACGATGTCCTGCCCAAGGCCCGTGGCCGCGCCGCACGCCTTATTGAGGAGGCCAGTGCATACAAAGAGCAGGTGATTGCTGAAGCCGATGGTGAGACCAGCCGCTTCCTCAGTATCTATGGCGAGTATGCCAAGGCGCCGGCGGTGACCCGTAAGCGTCTCTATCTCGATACCTTGGAGTCGGTCCTGCATAAAAGCAGCAAGGTTATTGTCGACACAGAAAGCGGCAACAACCTACTTTACCTGCCGCTGGATAAATTGATGCAGCGCAGCGGTGCAGTCGATGGCGGCGTGCCATCGAAGAGCTATGAATTCCAGTCTCAAGGGGATAGCAGCAGTGCGACAGGCAGCTCCAATAACCAGCAGTCGTCACGCTTGCGTGATGATCGTCGAATCCGGGAGGTGCGCTAATGTCGCCGGCTAAATCAGTTTCCCTTATCCTCGCAGCCGTTGTGGTATGGATCGCATCCATGTCGTTCTTTATCGTCGATGAAACCGAGTTGGCGATTAAATTCCGATTGGGTGAAATCGTGCGTACCGATTACGAGCCCGGGATCTATTTCAAACTCCCGTTCGTGAACAATGTGCGCAAGTTTGATTCACGCATACTGACACTCGATGCCCAGCCCGAACGTTACCTGACGCTTGAGAAGAAGAATGTTATCGTCGATGCCTTTATCAAGTGGCGTATCTCCGATGTGGCGAACTACTACACCACCATGGCAGGCAGTGAGCGAAACGCCGGTCAGCGTCTGTCCCAGGTGATTAAGAACGGTCTGCGTGATGAGTTTGGTAAACGCACCATCCAGGAGGCAATCTCCGGCGAGCGCTCCGAGATCATGAATGTGATCACGGCGCAGATTGAGAGGCAGGCCACTCAGTTCGGTATCGAGGTGGTGGATGTGCGCATCAAGCGTATCGAGCTGCCGGCCTCCGTGTCAGGTTCGGTCTACCAGCGTATGGAGGCGGAGCGTTCCCGGGTGGCCAAGGAGCTGCGTTCTCAGGGTGCCGAGGCGGCGGAGCGGATCCGCGCCGATGCGGATCGCCAGCGCACCGTCATTCTCGCCGAGGCTTATCGTGACGCCGAACGCCTGCGGGGTGAGGGCGATGCCACTGCCGCCGAAATCTATGCCGGCGCCTTCGAACAGGATGCGGAGTTCTATGAGTTCTATCGCAGTCTGAGCGCCTACCGGGATGTCTTCAGCAGCCAGGAGGATGTGCTGGTGCTTGATCCGAAATCGGAATTCTTCAAGTACTTCAAAGACGCCCAGGGCCTAAGCAATTAATGGCACCGAAACGCGCCGGGTAACGACTTAACGTTACCCGGTTATCTTTTGCTAGGTATCTTTTATGTGGATGGACTTATGGGCGGCACTGGCGCTGGTTCTGGTCATCGAAGGCCTGTTACCGGCGCTCTCGCCGGATTCCTATCGCAGGGCGATGCTGACCATGATTAGAATGGATGCGCGCTCCTTGCGAATTACCGGGCTGGTTAGCATGATAGCCGGCGCCGCCTTACTTTACCTGATTAAAAACTGAACAGTATGCAAATTGATCGTTGGTTATTGCCGGAGGGCATAGAAGAGATCCTGCCGCCAAGGGCGGAAGAGTTGGAAGCGACAATGCGTCGTTTACTCGACCTGTTCAAGGGGTGGGGCTATGAGCTGGTGATGCCCCCCTTTATTGAGTATCTGGAATCATTGCTTACCGGTACCGGCAATGATCTTGATCTGCAGACCTTCAAACTCACCGATCAGCTGACCGGTCGTTTGATGGGAGTGCGCTCCGATATGACGCCTCAGGTGGCGCGTATCGACGCCCACTGCCTCAAGCGGGATGTGCCGAGCCGGTTGTGTTACATGGGGACCGTACTCAAGACCCTGCCGTCGACCCACGGCGGCAACCGCAGCCCCATGCAGGTGGGGGTCGAACTCTACGGCCATGCGGGGGTCGAGAGCGATGTGGAGGTACTGCGGCTGATGGTCAAGGCGCTGCACATAGCGGGTGTCGAGCATGTCTATCTGGATCTTGGTCATGTGGGCATTTTCCGCGGTCTTGCCCGACAGGCAAAGCTGGATGCGAATGCCGAAGTGCAGCTTTTTGACGCGCTGCAACGAAAGGCCAAGCCTGAAATCGGCGCTATCCTTGCCGAACAAGCGCTCTCGGCCCCACTACACGATATGTTGGCAAGCCTGGCCGACCTTCATGGCGATAGAAAGGTGCTGGACAAGGCCCGGTCACTTCTCGCCGAAGCGGATGGGCCGGTTTTGCAAGCACTGGAAAGTTTACGACAAATCGCCGAGTCGATCGCAGACCTGCCGGGCACATCGATCCACTTTGATTTGGCGGAATTGCGTGGTTATCACTATCACACCGGTGCGGTGTTCGCCGCCTTTGTTCCCGGTCAGGGGCAGGCCATCGCCCAGGGCGGGCGCTACGACGATATCGGTCAGGTATTCGGGCGTGCGCGCCCCGCCACCGGATTCAGTACCGATCTAAAGGCTGTTTTATCGTTGAAGGATGCCAAATCGCTCGAACTTCGTGGTATCTTTGCACCCAGCGGTAGGGATGAGTCACTGCTTAAGGTAATTGAGGAGCTGCGCGAAGCGGGCGAGCGTGTAATCCAGGCCCTGCCCGGTCAACAGGGCGGTGCCGCTGATATGGGCTGTGATCGGGAGCTTGTTCAGCAGGATAGTCGCTGGCGGGCGATGCCGATTCAAAAATAGTTATATCCCTGATCGGTTTTTTGATTTTCACTGGGGGACATCACGCAGCATAATTTCGTCTGTGCCGGACAACATGGGACCGGCCAAGTGACAGCTTGCGTCTGAAAAGAGAGCATGAAAAATGGGTAAAAATGTTGTCGTAATCGGGACCCAATGGGGTGATGAGGGTAAGGGCAAGGTCGTGGATCTGCTCACCGAAAAGGCACAGGCGGTGGTTCGTTTTCAAGGCGGTCATAACGCCGGCCACACCCTGGTAATCGACGGTAAAAAGACCGTCTTGCATCTCATCCCCTCCGGCATTCTGCGTGAGGGCGTCGACTGCATGATCGGCAATGGCGTGGTTCTCTCCCCGGAAGCCCTGCTCGAAGAGCTGGATATGCTTGAGCAAAACGGCGTTCCGGCCGGTGAGCGGCTGAAAATCAGCGAAGCCTGTACTCTTATTCTTCCTTACCATATCGCCCTGGATCAGGCGCGGGAGCGGGCGCGTGGCAACAAGGCCATCGGCACGACCGGCCGAGGTATCGGTCCGGCCTATGAGGACAAGATCTCGCGTCGCGGTCTCAAGGTGGGCGATATGCTGCACCGGGAGCGTTTTGCCGCGCGGCTCGGTGAGGTGCTCGATTACCACAACTTTACCCTGAAACACTACTTCAAAACCGATACCGTGGACTTTCAGCAAGTCCTGGAAGAGGGGTTGGAGATGGCCGAGAAGATCCGTCCGATGGTGGCCGATGTCACCGGCCGGTTGCATCAGTACCGCAAAGATGACAAGGACATCATGTTCGAGGGCGCACAGGGCACCCTTCTGGATATCGACCATGGCACCTACCCCTATGTCACCTCATCCAACCCGACAGCGGGAGGCGCCTGCACCGGTACCGGCGTCGGTCCTCGCGATATCGACTATGTGTTGGGCATTACCAAGGCCTATACCACCCGTGTCGGCGCCGGACCGTTTCCCACCGAGCTTTACGACGGTGTCGGCCTGAACGATCCCATCGGCAAGCACATGGCCGACCAGGGGCATGAGTTCGGTTCCACCACCGGGCGTCCGCGGCGCTGCGGCTGGCTGGATGCGGTCTCCTTGCGCCGTTCGGTGCAGATCAACAGTTTGTCCGGGATCTGTCTTACCAAGATGGACGTGCTTGATGGCCTGGAAACGCTGCGAATCGCCACCGGGTATAACTGTGACGGTAAGATCCTGGATACGCCCCCGATCGGCGCCGATGCCTACGAGCAGTGTAAACCCGAATACATCGAGGTGCCGGGCTGGAAGGACAGTACCGTCGGCGTACGCAGCTTCGATGAACTTCCGGAAAACGCCAGGGCCTACATCAAGACCATCGAAGAGGTGGTGGGCATTCCGGTGGATATCATCTCCACCGGTCCGGATCGTGCCGATACCATCGTGTTGCGTGACCCTTACGCCTAGGTACGTGATAGACGCGAAATAACAGGCGGGCGATTGCCCGCTTTTTATTTTGGTATTCATGGAAACAAAAAGGCCCGCTCAACAAATGAGCGGGCCTTTGGAATGTGGTGCCGAGGAGAGGACTCGAACCTCCACGGGGTTGCCCCCACCAGCACCTGAAGCTGGCGTGTCTACCAATTTCACCACCTCGGCTTTTGCTCTTCCGGGGCACGAACGTCCTGAAGAGGAGGCGAACTTTACAGCGCCTTTTGTTGCTTGTCAACGGGGTGAATAAGACGACACACAAATTATCTCTCAACTAAGCTAGAATAGTGGATTGGAAAAACGCCCTGCAGGGCATCAGGATAGGAATACATGTCAAAAAGACCCGCAAAGCAAGACCCGTTTAAGAAACGAGAAGAACAAAAGTACGACAACCCCATCCCAAGCCGCGAGTACATTATGCAGCTGTTGGATGAGGCCGGACAGCCCTTGAACCGCCAGCAGATCGCCGAGACGCTGGAACTGGAAGATGAAGACCAACTGGAGGCGCTGCGACGCCGTCTGCGCGCCATGGAGCGAGACGGTCAGCTGATTTTCAATCGCCGTGGCGGATATGGCCTGGTCAGCAAGATGCAGCTTATCCGGGGCCGAGTTATCGGCCACGCGGATGGTTTTGGCTTTCTCGTGCCTGATGAAGGCGGCGACGATCTGTTTCTCTCGGCACGTGAGATGCACAGCTGTTTGCACGGTGATCGTGTGGTGGCAAGGGTCGCCGGGGTGGACCGTCGCGGACGCCGTGAGGCGGCTATCGTCGAGGTGCTGGAGCACGCCAATAAGGATGTTGCCGGACGCTATTATTTTGAAAACGGTGTCGGCTTCGTGGTCGCCGACAACAAACGCATCAACCAGGATATTCTGGTACCCAACGAGCAGACCTACGGCGCAGAGGATGGCCAACTGGTGGTGGTGGAGATTCTCAAGTATCCCACCAAGCGCCACCAGGCGGTGGGCAGGATTATCGAGATCCTGGGGGACCATATGGCTCCGGGCATGGAGATCGATGTGGCGATACGCAGCCACGATTTGCCTAAGGAGTGGCCGCCGCTGGTGGATGCTGAAACAGCGTCTTTACCGGCGGAGGTGCCCGAGGAAGCCAAAGAGGGACGCACCGACCTGCGTCATTTGTCGTTGGTGACCATCGATGGCGAGGACACCATGGACTTTGACGATGCGGTCTATTGCGAGCCGAACGGGGATGGCTGGCGACTTATCGTCGCCATTGCCGATGTCTCGCACTACGTCGAACCGGGCACGGCCCTTGATGCCGAGGCGTGGGTTCGCGGGAATTCGGTCTATTTCCCCGGCCGTGTTATCCCCATGCTTCCCGAGGTGCTCTCCAACGGTCTATGCTCCATCAACCCTGAGGTGGATCGTCTCTGTATGGTCTGCGACATGGAAATTTCCTCTCGCGGCAAGCTGGGGGATTACAGTTTTTATCCCGGTGTGATGCGCTCCCACGCCCGCCTGACCTACAACAAGGTGGCGGGGATTCTGGTGGATGGTGATGCCGCACTGCGAGAGCAGTATCGCGAGCAGGTCCCCACACTGGAGCATCTGCATGAGGTCTTCAATCAGATGTTGAAGCAGCGGCAGAAGCGCGGGGCGATCGATTTTGAGACCACTGAAACCCGTATCGTGTTCGGTGAGCACCGGAAGATCGAGCAGATTGTTCCGGTTGAGCGTAACGATGCGCATCGCCTGATTGAGGAATGTATGCTGATGGCCAACGTGGCCACGGCGGACTTCCTCCAACAGCATAATATCCCGATCCTCTACCGGGTACATGACAAACCCAAGCCGGAGAAGCTGCTCGCCCTTCGTGAGTTCCTCAGTGAACTGGGCCTCTCGCTCAAGGGCGGTGATGAGCCGGAGGCACAGGATTATGCCGAGTTGATGGAGCAGGTTAAGGGGCGGGATGATGCGCACCTGATTCAGACCGTGATGCTGCGCAGCATGAACCAGGCGGTCTACAGTCCGGACAATCACGGCCACTTCGGTCTCGCCTACAAGGCCTATACCCACTTTACCTCGCCCATTCGCCGTTATCCGGATCTGCTGGTGCACCGGGCCATCCGCCACATCCTCTCCGGCCGACCGGTGGAGGAGTTCCGCTACGGCATGGACGAGATGCTGGTTATGGGTGAGCACTGCTCGATGACCGAAAGGCGCGCCGATGACGCCACCCGTGATGCGATGGACTGGCTCAAGTGTGAGTATATGATGGACAAGGTCGGCGAAGAGTTCGACGGTATTATTACCAGCGTGACCGGCTTTGGCATCTTCGTCGAGCTTTGCGACATCTATGTGGAGGGGCTGGTGCATGTGACCGGCCTTGGTAATGATTATTTCCAGTTTGACCCCAGTCACCACCGCATGGTCGGCGAGCGTACCCGCAAGATCTACCGTCTGGGCGACAAGGTGCGGGTGCAGGTGGCCAGGGTGGATCTGGATGATCGCAAGATTGATTTCGATCTGGTGCTCGATGAGGAGGACGCACTAGTGCCTCTGCCCAAATCGAAGTCTAAATCGCGAGGTAAACGCAAGCCCAAAAGCAAGGGGAAGGGTAAGCCGCAGTGACAGGCACCAGCTTGATCTTCGGCCTGCACGCCGTAGAGGCTGCGCTCAAGCGTGATCCCTCCGCTATCCAACAGCTCTGGTGCGATGTCAAACGAAAAGACAAGCGGCTCAAAACCTTGTCGCAGTTGGCCGGGAATCAGGGAGTGCGGCCTGACTGGGTGACCCGCAGTGAACTGGATGCGATGCTACCGGAAGGGGTGCGGCATCAGGGGGTGGTAGCCCGGGTACAGGGTAGTGTTGAGCGCAGCGAGAGCTTTCTCGAGCAACTGCTTGTTGACCTTCAGCATCCCCCCCTATTGCTGGTTTTGGACGGGGTGACCGACCCGCACAACCTCGGGGCCTGTTTGCGTAGCGCCGATGCCGCGGGTGTCGATGCGGTCATTACTACCCGTGACAAGGCCTGCGGGCTGACGCCGGTGGTGCGCAAGGTGGCCTCAGGCGCCGCCGAGTCGGTACCCTTTGTGCAGGTGACCAACCTTGCCCGAACGCTCAATATGCTGAAGGGTGCCGGCGTTTGGGTGATCGGCACCGCCCTGGAAGAGGGGGCTGCCCCACTCTTTGAGACGAATCTGGAAGGACCGTTGGCCCTGGTTCTCGGGGCCGAGGGCAAAGGTCTGCGGCGGCTGACCCGCGAGAGCTGCGACCAACTAATCCATATTCCCATGTATGGGAGTGTGGAAAGTCTCAATGTTTCCGTCGCCACCGGTATCTGCCTTTTCGAGGCTGTTCGCCAGCGCCGTTTAGGGAATACGACCGGCTAAACGGCCATTGCACCATAGCGGCGCTTCCAGTAGAATAAGCCCTCTTTTTCCGGCCTTCTGAGTGGACTCAGGGGGTCTGGACAATTTGTTTCTCCTTGCTCCGGACATAGGGTTCGGGGCTTAATAGCCGAAAGGAGCTTTTGATGAAGCACTATGAAGTCGTGTTTCTGGTCCATCCTGATCAGAGCGAACAAGTCCCTGCCATGATTGAGCGCTATCGCTCAACCATCGAAACAGCAGGCGGCACGATCCACCGTCTCGAAGACTGGG
>JAWOIT010000129.1:0-23745 GCA_046484535.1 Pseudomonadota bacterium
GCACCTACCAGTGAAGAGAGAAGAATGACAAGCGGAAGCGCCTGCCAGCCGAACCAGGCACCGAAAAGCGCAAATAACTTGAAGTCACCATGACCCATTCCCTCTTTTTGCGTAAGCAGTTTAAAGCCATGATAAATTAACCATAGTGAAAGGTAACCTGCTATAGCGCCAATGATGGCTGATGGCATGTCCGTGAATAGACCAAACAGGCTCAAACTGAGGCCAAGCCACAGGAAAGGAATGGTAATATCATCAGGTAGCAGCTGGTGGTCTATGTCTATAAAAGACAGGGCAATAAGTGCCCACGTCAATACAATGGCGAATATGCCGTCCCAGCCAAATCCCAGCTTCCACGCGACAATCCCGCTTAACAGTGCTGTGAGTAATTCGATTAAGGGATAGCGTGAGGATATCTTCGCAGAGCAGTGTTTACAGCGGCCGCGTTGCAGCACGTAGCTGAGGACCGGGATATTCTCCAACGCTCCAAGCTGATGCCCGCACTGGGGGCAGCGGGAGCGTGGTGTAACAATGTTAACGTTTTCTGTTTCGGTCTGTTCCAGCTCAAGCAATTCTCTACATTGTATTTGCCAGCTTCTTTGCATCATCAATGGCAAGCGTAGAATGACGACGTTGAGAAAACTGCCGATAAACAGCCCGAGGAGCGCCATACTGCCAATATAGATTGCCGGTTGTGTCTGAAAAAGGTAGATGAGTGTATCTAGCATGAGCGTAACAACATTACATGACAGAGCCCATTTTGAAGATGGGCAGGTACATGGCTATGACAAGACCGCCTACCAGCACACCCAGAACGGCCATTATCATAGGTTCAAGCAGGCTGCTTAATGCATCGACTGCATCATCGACCTCCTGCTCATAAAAGTCCGCGACTTTGTTGAGCATGGAATCGAGCGAACCCGCCTCTTCACCAATCGAAACCATTTGCACCAGCATATTGGGGAAAACATCGTATTGAACCATGGATGCAGTCAAGGATGTACCGGTTGCAACTTCATCTCGCATCTGTTTGACGGCATCACGGTACTTGGCGTTACCTACAGCGCCTGCAACCGAGTCCATCGCTTCAACCAGCGGCACGCCGGCGGCGAACATGGTCGCCAGCGTTCGGGCAAAACGTGCAATGGATGCTTTATTGAGAATTTCACCGATTATGGGAATTTTTAAGGATATGTGATCCAGTTTATCATTGAAGGCCGGGGAGCGTTTCTTAGCCTCCGTGAAGCTGTAACCCGCTGCTACAATCCCACCAAAAACAAGGTACCACTGACTTTGGAAAAACTCCGATAACTGAATGACAAACAGGGTCATAGCGGGAAGATCAGCACCAAAACCGGAAAAAAGCTCCTGGAATTGCGGAATAACAAAAATTAACAGCACAGCGGTTACGATAAACGCCATGACGATAACGGCGATAGGATAAAAGAGAGCCTTCTTTATTTTTGATTTAAGCGCCTCGGTCTTTTCCTTATAAGTGGCGATCTTGTCGAGCAGGCTTTCCAGAATACCCGCCTGTTCACCGGCGTGGACCAAGCTGCAAGTCAGACTATCGAAATACTTGGGATGATTTCGAAAAGCATCCGCCAGGGTGGTCCCGCCCTCAATATCGCCTCTGATGGCGTTGATCAGATTGCGAAGGTTCGGGTTTTCAGCTCCCTTAGCCATAATCTCGAAAGATTGCACCAGTGGAACGCCCGAGGACATCATGGTCGCGATCTGGCGTGAGAGAATAGCAATGTCCTTTGGCGTGATTTTTTTACCCTTTGCGGCATCACTCCCAAAAAGCGCTTTGGGTTTTTTCTTCACCTTCAAGGGGTTGACGCCCTGGCGGCGAAGCTGGGCTTTGGCCATAGTCAAGGTTTCGGCATTAATCTCGCCTTTTTTCTTGCCGCCTTTTTTATCGGACCCTTCCCAGATAAAAGTATTTTGTTTAATCGTCTTTTGCGCCATAGCAGCAGTTAATCCTTGGTCACGCGGTTAATTTCTTCCAGACTTGTAACGCCTTCCCGGACCTTTTTCAGTGCTGAGGCTCTCAGATCGGGGATCCCTTCCTTGGCTGCTTGCTCCGCCATATCGTAGGCAGAAGCCCCTTTCATAATCAATTTCCCCATTTCTTCGGAGATAGGAAGCACTTGGTAGATGCCGACTCGACCTTTGTAGCCCTCGTTACATTGATCGCAGCCGACGGCTTTGTATATTTTGAGGTTCGGGATATCCTTCTGGCTAAACCCTTCTTCAAGAAGTGCTTCTTTGGGGATATCCTCAAGAGCTTTACAATTGTTGCATAGGCGCCGCGCAAGACGCTGGGCGATAATCAGGTTAAGTGCCGAGGCGATGTTGTAGGGCGGCACGCCGATATTCATCAAGCGGGCGATGGTTTGCGGTGCATCGTTGGTGTGCAGGGTGGACATGACCATGTGGCCGGTTTGCGCCGCCTTAATGGCGATCTCGGCGGTCTCCAGGTCCCGGATCTCGCCCACCATGATGATGTCCGGATCCTGGCGCAGGAAGGCCTTGAGCGCCGAGGCGAATGTCAGGCCCACTTTCGGATTCACGTTGACCTGGTTGATCCCCTCGAGGTTGATCTCCGCCGGGTCTTCGGCGGTGGAGATATTCACATCGGGGGTATTGAGTATATTCAGGCCGGTGTAGAGGGAGACGGTTTTACCGGAACCGGTAGGACCCGTCACCAGTATCATGCCGTAGGGTTTGGCCAGGTTATCCATATAGAGCTGTTTTTGCTCCGGCTCGTAGCCAAGCGCATCGATACCCAGCTTGGCGCTTGAGGGGTCGAGGATACGCAGCACGATCTTTTCGCCGAACAGGGTGGGGCAAGTGTTGACACGAAAATCAATGGCCTTGTTCTTGGACAGGGTCAGCTTTATCCGGCCATCCTGGGGAACGCGTTTCTCCGAAATATCGAGCCGGGACATTACCTTGATGCGGGCGGAAATCTTACCCGCCAGCTGAATCGGCGGCGAGGCGATTTCACTCAACATACCGTCAAGGCGGGTGCGGACGCGGTAACGCTTCTCATAGGGTTCGAAGTGAATATCCGAAGCCCCTTTGTTGATGGCGTCCAGGAGGACCTTGTTGACGAACCGGACTACCGGGGCATCGTCGATTTCATTGTCTTTGGGGTCGTTGTCCTGCTCATCATCCTCGGCGGAAATATCCAGGTCTTCCAGGGATTCATCTCCCAAGTCATCCATGGAGGTGTCCGTCTCCTCCATCGCTTTCTCTATGGTCTGGCTGAGTTTGTCTTCCTCTACCAGAACCGCTTCAGTGTGCGCACTGACGTGGAAGCGAATTTCATCCAGGGCCACCAGATTGGTTGGATCGGATACAGCCACGTAAAGTCGGCTGCCACGTTTGAACAGCGGCAGCGCATGGTGGTGGCGGATAAGCTTCTCCTCCACGAGCTTGGTGACCTCGTGATCGAGCTCCATGGCGCTGAGATCGAAGACAGGTATGCCAAACTCCTGGGAGGCGGCCATCGCCAGGTCCTTGGCGGAAATTTTGTTCTTTGCCACCACATAGGTGACAAAGGGCACTTTTTCCTTTCTGGCCGCTTCAGTTAGCTTAAGTGCATCCTCCTCATTGAGTAGGTTGTCATTGACCAGTTTTCGTGCCAGACCGCTGAGGTTTATTTTTGGGTTTGTGGTTGCCATATCCTTGATACCAAAGGTTTTATTTTCTGCGCCGCAGTGACCAACCTTATGTTATTTTTAAGACTATTTCTACCAATATCCGACAGTTATGGGAACTGTATCAATTCCAGCCTTAACTTGTCAGTAGGCGTCGGAACGGATATGGAATAGTTGGGCGCCGCCCTTCCGGCATGGCTGCTCATTTTGTCGCAGAGCGGCCAAAGCGCATAGACAGGTCGATAGCCTGAAGGTGTTTTGTCAGCTCGCCGGTGGAGATGTAGTCGACGCCGGTTTGCGCAATCTCTTTTATATTTTCAATGGTTATCCCGCCGGATGCCTCAAGCTTGGCCTGATCGGCGGTGATCCTGACCGCCTCACGTAAAGTGGCGGGAGGCATGTTATCCAGAAGGAGTATATCAGCGCCGGCGGCCAAAGCTTCTCGCAATTCCTGCAAATTTTCGACTTCCACCTCTACCGGAATCCCCTCTGGAGCGCTGTCGCGGGCATGAGTGACCGCCTCTGAGATGGAGCCCGCGGCGGCGATGTGGTTCTCCTTGATGAGTATCCCGTCAAACAGGCCGACACGGTGATTGGTGCAGCCACCACAGCTGACCGCATACTTTTGCGCCAGACGAAGCCCGGGGATGGTTTTTCGGGTATCGAGGACTTTGACCCCCGTTCCGGCCACCGCTTCGGCATAGCGCCGGGCCCGGGTAGCGGTGCCGGAGAGGGTTTGCAGGAAGTTGAGCGCCGTCCGCTCTCCGCTGAGGAGCGGGCGCGCCGGACCGGTTAGGGTACAGAGGGTCTGATCGGGCTCGACCTGATCACCGTCACTCACCTGCCAATGGATGTGAATCGACTCGTCCAGCTGGGAAAATACCTGTTCAAACCAATCACGACCGCAGATCACCGCCTTATCGCGGCAGATAACAGTTGCCTCTGTAGTGGCCGATGCCGGGATCAGGGCAGCGGTAAGATCACCGCTACCGATATCCTCCTGCAGGGCCGTGCGGACCTGTTCGCGAATGGTCTCGATGGGGATTTCGCCGGGCACTAGAGGATATCCAGCAGCTCGACTTCAAAGATCAGGATGGCATTGGGTGGGATGACTCCACCGGCGCCGCGGGCACCATAACCGAGCTCCGGCGGCAGGGTCAGTTTGCGCTTGCCGCCGACTTTCATTCCCTGGACGCCTTCATCCCAGCCCTTGATCACCATGCCGCCGCCGAGGCGGAAGCGAAAGGGCTCATTGCGATCCTTGCTCGAGTCGAACTTGCTGCCGTTCTCCAGCCAACCGGTGTAGTGGACGGAGACGGTCTGGCCGGCATCGGCGGTCGCCCCTTCGCCCTCAACAATATCCTCATACTTCAGTCCGGAATCGGTCGTAACTTGCGCCATTTCTCTCTCCAAAAGGTGGTGGGCCATGCCAGGCGGTTCGGCCCTGTAAACTTAGGGGTACTATGGCATGAAACAGAAGGCCTGACGAGTCACTTAGGCCGTGCTGCGGAAATAATCGCGGGTCAGTTTGAAGACCACGGGACTTAGCAGCAGCAATGCCAGCAGGTTGGGCAGAGCCATCAGGGCGTTGAGTACCTCAGAGAGGGTCCAGACCAGACTCAGTTGAGCCATGGCGCCGACAGGAATCGCCACCACCCACAGGATACGGAAGGGCAGAATCGCCCGTACCCCGAACAGGTACTCGACGCAGCGCTCGCCATAGACACTCCAGCCAAGGATCGTGGTAAAGGCGAACAGTATCAGGCCGAAGGTGACTATCCAGTTCCCTACACCCGGCAGGGTAGCGCCGAAGGCCATCGCCGAGAGTGTGGCGCCGGTATAGCCCTGCCGGATCTCATCTTCCCCCAGGCTACAGATGTTCTTCACCGCCTCGCCCCCCTGGTCGATGCAGGCTTGAAACGCCGGGTTGATACTGGTCCATTCGGTGGAAATGATGATGACCAGGGCGGTGATGGTGCAGATGACCAGGGTATCAAGGAAGGTCCCGAGCATAGCGATAGTGCCCTGGCGCACCGGGCTGTTTGTTTTTGCCGCGGCGTGGGCGATGGGAGCGCTGCCCAGGCCGGCCTCATTAGAGAAGATTCCACGCGCCACGCCCAGCTGAATCGCTGCCATGACCGCCGCCCCGGCGAATCCGCCGGTGGCCGCGGCGGGGGTAAAGGCATGTTCCACGATGAGTGTTAGCGCCGCGGGGACCTCGCTCAGGTTCAAGACGATAACCGTCAGCCCGCCCAGCAGGTAGAGCAGCGCCATCAGGGGCACCAGCTTGCCGGCTACCCGGGCAATGCGCTGGATGCCGCCAATCAATACCAGGAAGATAACTACAGCAATGACGATGCCGGTCAGCCAGACTGGAATCGACAGGCTGCTTTGCAACGCATCGGCCACGGAGTTGGCCTGCACCATATTGCCGATGCCAAAGCCCGCCACCGCTCCAAAGACGGCAAAGGCGCTACCGAGCCATTTCCAGTTCCCGTTGAGGCCGTTTTTGATGTAGTACATGGGGCCGCCGACATGGTTGCCCTTCACGTCGGTTTCACGATACTGCACCGCCAGCACCGCTTCGGAGTATTTGGTGGCCATCCCCACCAGGGCGGTACACCACATCCAGAACACCGCACCCGGACCACCCAACGCGATCGCCGTACCCACGCCGGCAATATTGCCGGTGCCGACGGTGGCGGAGAGGGAGGTCATCAGTGCATTGAAGGGGCTGATATCCCCTTCTTCATCGGATTTACGCCCCTGCCACAGCATGCGAAAGCCATAGCCCATGCGGTGCCAGGGCATCGCCCTGAGCCCGAACGTCAGATAGAGGCCTGTGCCGAGAATGAGCACCAGCATCACCGGCCCCCAGACCAGTGAATTGAGCTCATTGATCAGAGTTGTAATGGTTTCCATGATATTGGGTCCGTTTTTATTGTTGTGGGTACTGCCGAAGCAGCAGGGTATCACCGCGCTGGCTAAATTCCAGGTGCTTGAGAAAACTCATGCCAAGCAGGAGCGTCTCGCCCTGCATATGCGGATTGATGCTGGCGCGAATATCGTGCAGCGCGATGCCGCCGAGTTCAAGGCGTGCAAGGGAGGTATGGTAGGCGGTGATGGTGCCGTTGGCGGTATTGTAGACAAGGGGGCGTCCCCGTTTTAGCCCCAAGCGTTCGGCCACAGGCTGCGGCACGGAGACATCGCTGGCGCCGGTGTCGAGCATGAACTCCACCTCCATGTCGTTGATCGTCCCTGTGGTCAGGTAGTGACCGTAACGGTTGCGCTGCAGGAGTACCTCGCGTACGCCGCTTTCAGTGGTGATGCCGGTGAGGTTCCGGTTGGGATTATGCTGCCGGTCGAGGATACCGCCAAAAAGCAGGCTGAGCAGGCCGATGCCCACTATCCATCCTGCAATCAGCATACCGCGGCCGATAGGCCGTCCGGCGTCGGGAGGGGGAGTAGGGTGCGCCATATTTCGTATTTCGGATTCAGGCTTTGCCGTATTAACACTACAGGCCCAATAGTGTACCTTTAAAATCCCTTTCGCAAATCCCGATGAGTCGTTCGTTGAAGCTGTCTTTGCCCTCAGTATTTGGACCGTTCCTGGACAGTGTCCGCGATCTCGCTCCGATCATTCTGGTTATCGCTTTTTTCCAGTTGGTCGTTTTACAGCAGCCCATCCCCAATTTAGGGGCGATACTGTTCGGCACCCTGATGGTGGTCATCGGGCTGACGCTCTTCGTCCGCGGGCTGGAGATGGGGCTGTTCCCCATCGGTGAGAACATGGCCTATGACTTTGCCCGCAAAGGCAGTGTCCTCTGGTTGCTGGCCTTTGCCTTTGCCCTGGGTTTCGGCACCACCGTGGCCGAGCCCGCCTTGATTGCAGTGGCCGGTGAGGCGGCGGAGGTGGCCGCCTCGGGTGGAATGATAGAGGCCAGTGAGGCGGCCAAGGCGGCTTACGCAACCGGCCTGCGTTACACCGTGGCCGTGTCGGTGGGATTTGCCATCGTCCTCGGGGTGTTTCGCATCCTCAAGGGCTGGCCGATTCAATACCTCATTATCGGCGGTTACATAGGGGTGGTGGGGATGACCGCCATCGCCCCCAAGGAGATCATCGGTATCGCCTACGACTCCGGCGGGGTGACCACCTCGACCATCACCGTGCCGCTGGTCACCGCCCTCGGCGTCGGTCTGGCCTCATCGATTAAAGGGCGCAATCCGATGGTGGACGGCTTCGGTCTGATCGCCTTTGCCTCGCTCACACCGATGATCTTTGTCATGGGCTACGGCATGGTGATCGGCTGATGGAGACGTTGCAGCTAATCTTCGACACCCTGCTGGCTACCTTGCGTGATGTGCTGCCCATCGCCCTGGTCATCTTTTTCTTCCAGCTGTTTGTTATCCGCCGCCCGGTGGCGAATTTGCGCCGTGTGCTCGCGGGATTCGGCTATGTAGTGTTGGGACTTTCGCTGTTTCTCATCGGCCTGGAGAAGGCGCTCTTTCCGCTGGGCAAAATGATGGCGGAGCAGTTGACCGCCCCGGAGTTTGTCAGCGGTAGCGCCGATGCGCCTATCTCCACCCTCTGGTCGGATTATCTGTGGGTGTATGCCTTCGGCGGGGCGATTGGCTTTGCTACCGCCTTAGCTGAGCCTTCCCTTATCGCCGTGGCGATCAAGGCCGGCCGGGTTTCAGGTGGGGCGATTAGCGTCTGGGGGCTGCGCATCGCCGTTGCGCTGGGAGCCGCCACGGGCATTACTGTCGGGGCACTGCGTATTGTCACCGGAGTACCGCTGCACTACATCATCATCGGCGCCTATATCCTGGTGATCGTACAGACCTTTCTGGCGCCGCGGCTGATCATTCCGCTGGCCTATGATTCGGGAGGAGTGACCACCTCAACGGTAACGGTGCCCATTGTTACGGCACTGGGGCTGGGTTTGGCCTCAACAATCCCGGGGCGTAGCCCCTGGCTGGACGGCTTCGGTATGATAGCCACAACATGCCTGTTTCCTATCATTAGCGTTATGGCTTATGCACAACTGAGTGAGTGGAGAGCGCGCCGCAACGGGCGACGTGACAACACGGGAGAGTAATTATGCATTTCAAACTGTTGGTCGCCCTGCTTGAGGACGACAAGACGGACAAGGTGCTCGATGCGGCACGTGAGGCCGGGGCCACCGGCGCCACGGTACTGAACCAGGCCCGCGGTGAGGGGATCAAAAAAAGCAAGACCTTCTTCGGCCTCTCCCTGGAGACCCAGCGTGATATGGTGATGTTTCTGGTCGAGGAGCACATGAGCCGCAAGATTCTGGAGAAGATCGCCCAGGTCGGCGAGTTTGACGATAAGCCCGGTACCGGTATCGCCTTTCAGCTGGATGTGGAGGATGCGGTCGGGGTTATCCATCAGGTAGAAACACTCAGTCATGTGGTGGAGGAGGAGATCTGATGAACAGTGAAAGGGCGGTAATGCGCGTGCGCGATGTGATGAAGCCCCATTTCGATACGGTCGATGGCATGGCCACGGTGCAGGATGCTATCGCGACCATGAAGCATGTGGAGACCAAGTGTCTCATCGTCAACAAACGTCACGATGATGATGAATACGGCATGTTGCTGATCTCGGATATCGGCCGCAAGGTGCTGGCCAAGGATCGTTCGCCGGCGCGGATCAACGTCTACGAGGTGATGGCCAAGCCGGTTGTTACTGTAGCCCCGGATATGGACATTCGCTATTGCGCACGTTTGTTTGACCGTTTCGACCTCTCCCGCTGTCCGGTGGTGGAGAAAGGGGAGGTGATCGGTATTGTCAGTTATACCGACATGGTGCTGCGCGGCTTGTTTGCCGACGTCGACTAATCTACTTGCCGACGGAAGTGGGGAGGTTCACCTAATGCTTCATGTGGATGCGCAAAACGGTTGGTTGCATGGCGCCAAACGAGTGCCCTCTCCCAATTGCGATGACCGCCCCGACAAAACAGAGCCGGATCTTATTGTGATCCACAATATCAGCCTGCCGCCGTGTGAATATGGCGGCCCCTGGATCGACGCCCTGTTCACCAACAGCCTCGACCCCGAGGCCCATCCCTATTTTGCCGAGATCCATCAGCTGCGCGTCTCCTCCCACCTATTGATCCGGCGCGACGGTGAGCTCGTCCAATATGTCCCCTTTCACCACCGCGCCTGGCATGCGGGGGTGTCGAGTTATCAGGGCAGGGAGCGCTGCAATGACTTTTCCATCGGCATCGAACTGGAGGGGAGCGATGAGGAGCCTTACGAGGCGGTGCAGTACCGGGTCCTGGCGGCGGTGATTGCCGCCCTGGAGCAGGCCTATCCCACCCTCAGTCGCGAGCGCATGGCCGGGCATAGTGATATCGCTCCGGGGCGCAAGACCGACCCCGGACCGGCTTTCGACTGGCAGCGGCTTTATGCGGCATTGGGGGATAACGCCCCTCGGCTTGCTTGAAAAGCACAAGGCAAAGGCAGAAACTAACATTATGGCACTCATTGCGATCATCATCAGTCTGGTTGTGGAACGCTTTCTCGGCTCCATGGAGGAGTTCCGGCGTTTTGAATGGTTCCGCCGTTATGCCGCCTGGCTGATGCCACGGTTAACTGGAAGCTTTCTCCTTAACGGTCCCCTCGGCCTGATTCTGTTGTTGCTCCTGCCCCTCGGGGTGGTGGCCGTCGCCGACTACTACCTGAGTCAGGGCTGGCTGGTGCTGGGACTGGCCTTCGCCGTGCTGGTGCTGTTGTTCAGTTTCGGCCCGACCGACCTGGAGGCCGAGGTTGAGGCCTATCTGGACGCCCATGAACGGGGGGATGAGGAGTCCGCCCGCCGGCATGCTGCCGAACTGTTAGGCGCCAAGCTTCCCGAAGAACCCGCCCTTATGACACGCCGGATCATCGAAAGCACGCTGGTGGAGGCCAACGAGCGTCTGTTGGCGGTCCTGTTCTGGTTTATCCTCCTGGGGCCCGTCGGTGCATTGCTGTACCGCCTGACCTCACAGATGTGCCGCTACATCGATGCGGGCGAGCAGGGGGAGTTGGCCGCTGCCGTCTATCGACTGCACGCCATCCTGGCCTGGTTGCCGGCGAGAATGTGTGCCCTGATCTATGCCCTGGCCGGGAGCTTTACCGATGCGCTGAAGGCCTGGGGCGAGCAGCAGGGCCAATGGTATGAAAACAGCCGTGCTGTCCTAATCGCAAGCGGCCTCGGCGCCCTCGGGTATCAGCATGGGGATGAAACTTCCCCTGTTGAGAACGAGATCGGGATGGTACGCGAAACCCTCGATCTGGTGCGCCGTGCGGTGCTGGTGCTTCTTGCGGTGATCGCCCTGTTTACCCTCTCCGGCTGGATGTCCTGAGTCCGGCCCGGCATTCGGCAACGGCAGGGAAAGCCGGTATCATTCCTCTTTTGTGTTTAACTCGATTGAATGACTGATGCGTGAACTGATTCTCGGCGGCGCCCGCTCCGGCAAGAGCGCCCTGGCCGAGCGGCGTGCCGCCGCCTCCGGCCTGGCGGTGAGCTACATTGCCACGGCACAGGCGCGGGATGGTGAGATGCGGGAGCGTATTGAGCACCACCGCCGACGGCGGCCGCAGCACTGGAGCGTGGTGGAAGAGCCGTATGCCCTGGCAGCGGTGCTGCGTGAACATGCCTCACCGGAACGATGCCTGCTGGTCGACTGCCTGACCCTCTGGTTGAGCAACCTCCTGGCCGAGGAGTCGGTGGAAGAGACGGCGTTTGCCCGCGCTCGGGATGAATTACTCCAGCTGCTGCCAACGCTTCCGGGTGAGATTATCCTGGTGAGCAACGAGGTGGGACTGGGGATCGTGCCCCTGGGTGAACTCAGCCGACGTTTTTGTGATGAGAGCGGCCGTCTGCATCAGGCCGTTGCCGAGCGGTGTGAAAGGGTCACCTTTGTGACCGCCGGTCTGCCCATGACTTTGAAAGGATAACAATGAAAAACAGTGATTGGATGTATGAGGCGTGCCACGCGGTCGACGCGGCGGCAAAAGCGGCGGCTGATGCCCGCCAGGGACAACTGACCAAGCCACCCGGCTCCCTGGGGCGGCTGGAGGAGTTGGCGATGGAGCTCTCCGGTCTGCAGGGGAGTGAACGGCCGAGCATTGATAACGTGGCGATTACCGTTTTCGCCGCCGACCACGGGGTTGCAGCGGAAGGGGTTTCGGCCTTTCCCCAAGAGGTAACCGGCGCCATGATCGCCAACTTTGCCGCCGGCGGGGCGGCGATCAGCGTCCTCGCCGCCGAGCTGGGGGCAAGACTGGAGGTGGTGAACGTCGGCGCCGTCAGTGAAACTACGGCGATTCCCGGTGTGGTGGAGTGTCGCGCCGCTGCCGGTACCGCCAACTTCTGTGAAGCGCCCGCGATGAGCGATGTTCAGCTGGCGCAGGCGCTGGCCGCGGGCAAAGCGGCGATCGAGCGGGCGGCGGCCGAAGGGGCGCAGCTCTTTATCGGTGGCGAAATGGGCATCGCCAACACCACCGCGGCCACCGCGATTACGGCGGCCCTGTTGGGACGCAGCCCGGCGGAGCTGGCCGGGCCGGGAACCGGGCTGGACTCGGCCGGTGTGGCGCACAAAGTGGCGGTCATCGAACGGGCCCTGGCACGGCATGAGTCGGCCTTGGGTGAGCCGCTGGAGGTGTTGCGCTGTGTCGGCGGTTTCGAGATCGCCGCCCTCTGCGGCGCCTATATCGCCGCGGCGCAGCGCGGGATCGTTGTGCTGGTCGACGGCTTTATCGCCAGCTCGGCGGCGCTGCTTGCGCTGCGCATCAACCCGCAGTGCGCCCCCTGGCTGCAGCTCTCCCACGCCTCGGCCGAACCGGGCCACGCGGCCATGGTTGAGGCTATCGGTAAAAAACCGTTGTTAGATCTCGGTATGCGACTGGGCGAGGGCAGTGGCGCCGCGGCGACCGTGCCGCTACTGCGCCTGGCCTGCGCGCTGCACAACAACATGGCCACCTTCGAAGAGGCGGGCGTCGCCGGCGGAGCTTGACGAACATCAAAATGATCTCACCGCAAAGGCGCAAAGTGCGCGAAGTTAACGCAGACTCAAGGGCGATTTTCACAGGAGCATCAATTTGAGGCTCATAGCTTAGTTCGTAAGGTTTACTTGATCCCCTATCCCGGCGGAAGAGGGGGGTGGAATGCTGAAAAGTGTCTCCTTTATGGGGAGAAGCTCGTGGATCTTCTCTCCTTTGCGTACTTTGCGCCTTTGCGGTGCCCATTCAGGATATGGATTAAACATGCATGAGCACACCACAATCATCGATATCATCCGCCACGGCGAGCCGGTGGGCGGATCGAAATACCGCGGTCAGATCGACGACCCGCTGAGTGAGAAGGGGTGGCGGCAGATGCGCGAGGCGGTGGCCGGGCGGGATGAGTGGCAACAGATTGTCTCTTCTGACCTCAGCCGCTGCGCCGAGTTTGCCCGTGAGCTTGGCGGGAAGCTTTCCATCGAGGTGGAGACGGACGCCGGTTTTCGCGAGCTGGCCTTCGGCAGTTGGGAGGGCAAGAGTTCAGTCGAGCTGCTGGAGGAAGACCCGGAAGGGACCGCCGCTTTCTGGCGCGATCCGATCAATAACACCCCTCCGGGGGCCGAACCCTTGCGCGATTTTAATCAGCGAATCACCGGGGCCTGGCAGGCGCTGCTCGAGCGCCATGTGGGCAAGCACCTGTTGCTGGTGGGCCATGCCGGAATGATGCGCATCCTGCTGTTGCATGCGCTGGATCTGCCGCTGGAGAGTTTTTATCGCTTCGATCCGCGTAATGCCGGTATCGTGCGCATCCGCATCGACAGTGGTCGTCACGGCGAGGCCTATCACCAACTGGTCTTCCCCGGTCCGGCATGACCTCTTTCTGGCTCTCCCTGCAGTTTCTCACCCGACTGCCGACCCCGCATATGGATGAGGTCTCGGCACAGCAGGTGGGACGCTCCCTGGCCTGGTATCCACTGGTCGGGCTGCTGCTCGGGGCGATCCTGTGGGGGGCCGGAGGGTTGCTGCAGGGGCAGGAGCCGCTGCTTGCAGCGGCGATCCTGCTGGCCCTCTGGGTCGGCCTGAGCGGGGCGCTGCATCTGGACGGGCTGGCCGACAGTGCCGATGCCTGGGTCGGCGGGCTGGGCGACAGGGAACGCACCCTAGCGATCATGAAAGACCCGACCAGCGGCCCTATCGGGGTGAGCGTCCTCGTGCTGCTGTTGTTGTTGAAATTCGCCGCCCTGGTCGCGCTGCTAAGGGGGGGGGAGCTGCTGCCCCTGCTGCTGCTTCCGGCGCTGGCCCGCAGCAGTGTCGCCCTGCTCTTTGTGACCACACCCTATGTGCGCCCCGGCGGCCTGGGCGAGGCGCTTTCCCAGTACGCCCCGCGCGGCCAGGTCATCGGCGGAGCGGCAGTGTTGATGTTGCTGTTGCTCGGCCTGTTGGCATGGTCGGGGCTCGCGGCCATGGCAGGCGCCGTGTTGCTCTGGTTCTGGCTGCGCTATCGCGTAATGCGGCGGCTGGGTGGCTTTACCGGCGATATTGCCGGCGCCCTGCTGGAGTTGACCGAATGTATCGCGCTGCTGGTGATCGTCCTGTTTAGCCCCCACCTTTGAAATATCCCGTTTCGTAATGACAACTCTGATGAATGCTATGACCGATACCCAAACCTCCCCGCAGACTGTTTACCTCAAAGACTACACGCCGCCGCCCTATCGCATCGAATCGCTCGAGCTGCGCTTTGCGCTGGACGAGTCCGCCACCGAGGTGACCGCCCGGATGAAGCTGCGTGCGTCCGAAGGGGCCGTGCCGCTGAGGCTCGACGGTCAGGAGCTGGAGTTGCTGGCGATCCGCATCGACGGCGAGGAACCGGGAAAGGACGAGTACAGCATTGATGAGGAGTCGCTTACCCTGCATCGTCCACCCGAGCAATTCGAGCTGGAACTGGTGACCCGCATCAACCCCTCGGCCAACACGGCGCTGGAAGGGCTTTATACCTCCAGCGGCAACTTCTGCACCCAGTGCGAGGCGGAGGGCTTTCGTAAGATCACCTACTACCCGGACCGCCCCGATGTGATGACGGTCTTTACCACCACCATTGTGGCGGACAAGGCGAAGTATCCGGTGCTGCTCTCCAACGGCAACCCGATCGAGCGCGGGGAGCTGGATAACGGCAAACACTTTGTCACCTGGCACGACCCACACCCCAAACCCTGCTACCTCTTTGCCCTGGTGGCCGGCGATCTCGCCTGCATCGAGGACAGCTTTACCACGATGAGCGGGCGTGAAGTGTTGTTACAGCTCTATGTGCAGCACGGCAACGAGGACCGGACCGCCCACGCCATGGCCTCGCTGAAAAAGGCGATGGCCTGGGATGAGCGGCGCTACGGCAGGGAGTACGACCTCGATATCTACATGATCGTCGCGGTGGACGACTTCAACATGGGTGCGATGGAGAACAAGGGACTTAACATCTTCAACTCCCGCTTCGTGCTGGCCAAGCAGGAGACAGCGACCGATGCGGACTTTTACGGTATCGAAAGCGTCATCGCCCACGAATATTTCCACAATTGGTCGGGCAATAGGGTCACCTGCCGCGACTGGTTCCAGCTGAGTTTGAAGGAGGGCTTTACCGTCTTTCGCGACCAGCAGTTCTCCGCCGATATGAATTCACCGGCGGTGCAGCGGATCAGTGATGTCGGCATGCTGCGCAGCCACCAGTTCGCCGAGGACGCCGGCCCCATGGCCCACCCGGTGCGGCCCGACTCCTATGTGGAGATCAACAATTTCTATACCCTGACCGTGTACGAAAAGGGTGCGGAGCTTATCCGCATGCTGCACACCCTGTTGGGCGAAGAGGGCTTCCGCAAGGGCAGTGATCTTTACTTCGAGCGCCACGACGGCCAGGCGGTGACCTGTGAGGATTTCGTCCAGGCGATGGCCGATGCCAACGACGACGATCTGACCCCCTTCCTCAACTGGTACCGGCAGGCCGGCACACCCAAAGTGACGGCCAAGCGCGAGTATCACGCCGGTGATAACCGGCTGGTGTTGCACTTCAGTCAGCAGACCCCGCCGACACCGGGGCAGGAGAAAAAGCAACCGGTACCGATCCCGATAAAGATCGCCCTGCTCGATGAACATGGCAAGCACTTGCCGCTGTCACAAGGCGAAGGGCAGGTTACAGAACAGACGCTGCTGCTGGAGAAGGCCGAGCAGTCGTTTAGCTTTAACAATATTCCCCCCGGAACGGTGCCATCAATCCTGCGTGGTTTCTCCGCACCGGTGAAGCTCGATTTTGATTACAGCGATGAAGAGCTGGCCTTCCTGATGGGCAACGACACCGATCCCTTCAACCGCTGGGAGGCCGGGCAGCAGTTGGCATTGCGGGTGTTGCTGCAAAATTATCGCACCGCTGAGCGTGGCGAGAAGCCCGCAGCGCATTGCAGGCTTTCCGCCGCCTTTTTGAAAACCTTAAAGAACACCGAGCTGGATCGCGCCCTGGTCGCCGAGGCGATCACCCTGCCTTCGGAGTCCTATGTGGCCGAATTTATCGAGGCAGTGGACCCGGTGTTGTTGCACCAGGTGCACCATGCCCTGCGCAGCGAGCTGGCGACGGAGCATCAAGCGCTGCTGCAACGAATTTATGATGAGTGCAACACCGATGAAGCGTATAGCGTGGATGCCGAATCGATGGGACGTCGCCGGCTGAAAAACCAGTGCCTGCACTATCTTATGCTGCGGCCGGATAACCGTGTGGAGACGCAGTGCCTCGACCAGTACCGCCAGGGCGATAATATGACCGATGTTTTGGCATCGATGACCGCACTTTGTCATACCGGCAACGCTCATGCCGGTGAGGTGCTGGAGGATTTTTATCGCAAGTGGAAAGGCGACAATCTCGTGCTGGATAAATGGTTCGGCATCCAGGCAACGGCGCCCCGTCCGGATGGGTTTGAAACCATTAAATCGCTGGCGGCACATCCGGATTTTCAGATCAAAAATCCCAACCGGGTGCGTGCACTTGTCGGCGCCTTCGCCATGCGAAACCCTGCCGTATTCCACAGCGGCGACGGTGAGCCCTATGCGTTTCTGGCGGACTTTATCATGCAACTGGATGCGCTTAACCCGCAGGTGGCCGCACGGCTTCTGACGCCGCTGACCCAGTGGCGCCGTTATGATGCCGCCCGGCAGGAGCGAATGCGCGCGCAACTGCAGCGTATCCTTGATTGCGGTAAATGCTCCAAGGATGTTTATGAGGTGGTCAGTAAAAGCCTTGATTAGCGCTAAACGGATTTAACCCAAGGGGCATGACGCCAGGAGCAGGGCGTCATCACTACTCGCCCTTTTACTATTTCACCGCAGAGACGCGAAGGCGCCGAGGAAACTGTTTCCGTAGACTTGCATCACCCCTTCGAGGGAAGCCATTTTCCGGAGGGGATTTTCGCGAGAGAACAAGCGTTGAGATCAAGCCGGGGGGCAGGCGAAAAGAGTCGCTTTATCCGGAAGGGGTAGACGAATTATCAGTAGCGGACGTAATCCGGCTGTAGAATTCGTGATGGTTTTTGCCATGGTGCTTGGCGTAGTACATCGCATTGTCGGCAAATCGGACCAGTTTATGGGGCTCCTCCCCGTCATCCGGATAGAGGCTGATGCCGATGCTCGTGGTGACCCGTGCTTCACTGCCATGCAGGTCATAGGGTTTGGCGATTTCGGCCCCGATTTTTCGGGCGATGCGGACGACACTCTCCTCACTGTCTACCGATGGCAGGACAATGGTAAATTCATCGCCACCGAAACGGGCGACGGTATCGGTGGCACGAAGGCACTTGGTCAGCCGCTGCGCAACCTGCTGCAACAGTTCGTCCCCGGCAGTGTGGCAAAGGCTGTCATTCACCTCTTTAAATCCGTCCAGATCAAGAAACAGGATCGCTAGCTGTCGTTGCTCGCGTTTTGCCAGTGCCAGCGCCTGCTCTAACCGGTCATTGAACAGGATTCGGTTGGGGAGGTTGGTCAGTTGATCGTAATGGGCCAGGTGCTCCAGCCGCTCTTCATTCTCTTTCTCCGAGGTAATGTCGGAGAAAATGGCCACGTAGTGGCTCAGGTTGTCGTGCTCGTCGTACACCGCGGAGATCGATATCCACTCCAGGTAAACATCGCCGTTCTTTTTCCGGTTCCAAATCTCCCCCTGCCATTGTCCATATTGTTTCAGCTCTTCCCACATTTGCGCATAAAAGGCCTCGTCCTGCTTACCCGAGCGCAAGAGTTTCGGGGTTTTGCCGATGACCTCGGCTTCCGTGTAACCGGTCACTTCGGTAAAGGCGTGGTTAACGTTAATAATGGTGCTGTCGGGCGCGGTGATGACGACCCCTTCCGAGGCATTCTGAAACACCTTGCTCATTAATTTTGAGATCAGGTTGCGGTTCTGGTTGAGCTCATCCTGTAGCTGTTGGGCCAACACCCGCAGTTGTTGGGTCAGCGAAACCAGCTCGTCATAGGCTTCAGGACTGACATCATCCGGCGTAAGCAGTAACTGTTTGGCGCAAAGGTGCATCTTTTCGTGCACCTTACCGATGTGCACGAAGCTCTCCATGCCGGCCAGGGCGGGATTATCGATGCCGTGATACCAGCGCCCGAAATGGCACAAATGATGCGGGGCGGTGCTGATATCCTTACTCTCGGGCGGCAGCTTACAGATTAACGTACGATTGACATTGGCGAGCCACTTGGAGTGGTTCTCCACGGCTTTTTCCAATTCGCCGGAGTATTGCTCCAGCTCATTAAGCGTCAATGTCTGAATCAGGTCGCGGTACATGCGGCGTCTCTTTAAATGAGATCTCGTAATAATTTATTGTCAGCCCGACAGCACCGCCAGGCCGTTAGTCAGTCTATTATATAGGCTTCCAGATCTTCCACGGAATCAACATCATCCTCACTGATGGCAAATCCGCGTACCGATATCCCCGCCTCATGCACGCTGTCGGGATTGCCGCTGATCAGCGGGTGCCACTCGGGCAGCGGCCTGCCGGCGTCCAGCAGGCGATAGGCGCAGCTTTGCGGCATCCAGTAGAGCTGGTCGACATTGTCCATGCTTAGCTCAAGACAGTCCGGGACCAGCCGTGTGCGATCGGCATAGGCGGTGCACTGGCATTTATGCCGATCCAGATAGCGGCAAGCCACACCAGTGTAATGAAGCGCTTCAGTCTCTTCATCCTCAAGCTTGATGAGGCAGCAGCGGGCGCAGCCGTCACACAGGCTCTCCCACTCCTCGCGGCTCATCTCGGCCAGGGATTTTTCTTCCCAGAATCTTCCCAAGGTCAGCCCCGGATCGCCTTGTCCATCTTGGCCTCAGCCAGTTGCCACTCCTCCTTCACATACCCCCCCCGGGCCATCAGTTCCATCAGGCCGTAGGCCAGCCGGCGGGTCTCCGGCTCCATCTCCTTGAGCTTGGTCAGCATGTAGTTGTGACCGCCCTGGGGAATGGCGAGGGTTTTGACCAGCGCGTAGAGCAACAGCGACTGGCCCGAGCGCGGGTCATTCTCTATGCGTGCCAGGGTCTCGTGCAGCGGGGTGAAATCCATCGGCTACCTCTTGGTGAGTTTCTGTTGCGGCCATTATACGCGAAATAATATTTGACTGTTGGGGTGGGGAAAGTTCAGTGGGAATGAGGTGCTGCGCCAAGCCTCACGCAAGCCACTCTTCCAGCCTGGATAGGTCGAGCCGGGCCTCCATCATATCGGCAAGGCGATCGATCTCCCTCTCCCTTAGGGCAAAATAGTCCAACCCGGAGGCCTCCTTGTGACCGGCCCAGTGCAACAGGGCTTGTGTCGCCTCAGGGTGGTCGAACAGGCCGTGCAGGTAAGTACCGATGACCTGATTATCCTCACTGATCGCCCCGTCGCAGCCGTTCTCCAGCCTGACCAGCGGGCGTTCCAGGGCCGCCCCTTCGCTGACGCCCATGTGGATCTCATAGCCCGTAACCGGCGCATCGGCGAGGGTAAGTTTGCCGCCGAGGCGGCTCAGGCGCTTTTCCGCCTCCAGGGTGGTATGCATCGACAGCCAGCCCAGCCCCTCGCTGCTGCCCGCCGGTCCCTCCAGCCCCTGCGGATCGTGGAGCGTCTCGCCGAGCATCTGAAAGCCCCCGCAAATGCCGATGACCTTTCCCCCATAGCGGAGGTGGCGCTGCAGGTATTCGTCCCAGCCCTGTTGCCGTAACCACTCCAGGTCCGCTCGCACATTCTTGCTGCCGGGCAGGATCACCAGATCGGCCGGCGGCGGGGTGTTGCCCGCCGGGACAAACTCGACCGTAACGCCCGGATGGTGGCGCAGCGGGTCCAGGTCGGTGTGGTTGCTGATCCGCGGCAGCACCGGCACCACAATGCGAAAGGCCGCCTCGGTGGTGTCGGCCTCGCGGGGCAGGGCATCCTCCGCCTCCAGGTGTAGGCCGTGCAGATAGGGCAGTACGCCCAGCACCGGCTTGCCGGTGTACTGTTCCAGCCAGTCGAGGCCCGGCTGCAGCAGGGCGATGTCGCCGCGAAAACGGTTGATGATAATGCCCTGGATACGCGCCCGCTCGCTCTCTGAGATCAGCTCCAGCGTGCCGACGATCTGCGCGAACACCCCGCCCTTGTCGATATCCGCCACCAGAACCACCGGGCAGTCCACCGCCTCGGCAAAGCCCATGTTGGCGATATCCCCCTCGCGCAGGTTCACCTCCGCCGGGCTGCCGGCCCCCTCGACAACGACTAGCCCGTACTGCTCCGTCAGCCGTCTGTGGGAGTCGAGCACCGCCTGCATCGCGGTGCGTTTGTAGTGGTGATAATCCTGCGCCTGCATCTGCGAGATCGCCCGGCCGTGGATGATCACCTGCGCCCCCATGTCACTGGAGGGCTTGAGCAGCACCGGATTCATATCGGTATGCGGCTCAAGCCCCGCCGCCTGCGCCTGCACCGCCTGGGCCCGGCCGATCTCACCGCCGTCCTCGGTAACGGCGCTGTTGAGCGCCATATTCTGCGGCTTGAACGGCGCCACCTTCGCCCCCCGGCGGGCAAAGAGACGGCACAGCCCCGCCACAACGGTGCTTTTACCGGCGTCGGAGGCGGTGCCCTGGATCATGATGGTCTTTTTCATGGGGTTGGATGGTAGCTTGAATGAGGGGGATTGGGAATGAATCTGGAAGAGAACGCAATGCAGGGGTTTGCTTAGGGTAAAGGGGGTGGATGCCGTGTTGTTTCATCACTGTGATCTAGCGCTAGGTGAGCTGACGTTGTAAGTCCACACTGATGCGAGGTTTGGGTGGGTGTCCACGTTATTCAGCATCGATACGGCTGCCTGCCCCCCTGCGTCCAGGGCTGGAATTTGCTTGAGAACAGCGATACATTAGGCTGAATAGGACGCCGAAGGGAACATAAAGAGCGCCGATGATGGCCGCAGCAAAGCACAAAACCAGCAAGTCAAGGCATGTAACGTCACACCAAGGCATACCCGCCGAATAGTTTTCCCTTTATATAAGAGTGTGCCGGCCCGAGGGGCGGCTTAGTCCAACAGACATTTATCCGACATGCTGCGCACGGCGGATAAATGCTTAGTTGCTAGGTAACGTGCACTGAATGAAGTTTACATACTTGATGTACTGCTACAGGATCAGGGCCACAATTACGCGAAAATTAGTTTAAGGGATCAGGAGATGGATAATAAGGCCAGAAGAGCCGGAATTGCTTTAGCAACAATCGCGGCCAAAATGGAGCACGACATCACGCAAGCAGGAAAACCGATACACAAAAAGGATTTTGTAGCGAGTACACTCTCCAAATTAAAGTCGCTCAATGCGCTAAGTGGCGTAAGACATATAAAACTCACCGTAGATGAGACCATCACGAGTATCGTTGATGAGGCAGAGCCAGATTACTCCGCTATTATGCAGCCCTATCTGCAAGAGGTACCAGATAAGGACAAAAAGGAGGTTCTTTACTGCGCACTTTATCTGTTGGAGATTACTGATGAGGCAGATAAAGAGCATAAGGAAATAGTCAGCAGTTTATGCCACATGCTCGATATACGGGACGATTTCTTTGATGTAATGGATGGCTTCCATAAAAGCGGCTTTGAAGGCAAAAGTGATATCAAGCTAATCGCTGGATCAGTGATAGGCATGCTTGTATTGCTCGTTATTCTTGTCTATTCGATTCGTGGTACAGATGATGTTGACGTCAATGTGTTCGCCACCAATCGCGTAGACTTCTTGAATGTGCCGTTCAATCAATATGTCGTCTATCAAAATAGATTTGAAGGTAGCGACTGGTTCAAGAAGCGTGCCGTATTGTATGTCCATGGAAATACAAGTGTGGGGTTTGAACCGGAACACCTATCGTACAATGAAACAACTGGCAATGTGCATGTAAATATGAACCTTGCGAAGTTGCTGGTTACAGAAACATCTGCAAATGTTGAATTGATTGATCAAATCGATCCCAGGGAAATAAGCGAGGAAGAGGCGCAGTCGATTGCTATCGGAATTGGTTTCACTACAGGTCTGGTGGGTGCAGTTAGCGGTGCGGCCGTGGGTGCGCAGGTGTCCGGAGTCCTGCCAGGTGTATCTGCTATCCAGAGTGGTGCTGTGAGTGCAGGTGTAACCGGGGTTGGCCTAGGGGCAGGTGGGTATGTATTGGGGAGTAAAGTCCTGGAAGGTGCATCCATTACAAAAGAAATTTCTCCAATTGAGCGTGATACTGTATTTCGTGAGTCTAAGAAAATTATCACAGGTTTACTCAGTCCTGAGTATCAATTAGTCGAGAATAATAGTGAGCTTGGACATATCTATAAGGCCCACTTCGAGCGATTTGTTAAGGCGCGATATGCTCAGCGAGGGCTGGAAATAGAAATTGTTTATGAGCAAGGGGTGTATGGCAATGATTAACAAGAAATCCTTGTGGAAAAACAAGTTCTTGTTGTTTGCAGTATCAGCGGCAACCATACTTATTATTGCCATTATATATGTGAAGACGATGACTATGATGGAGACAGCAAGAAAGGAGGTGAATGTCAACAAAGTCGAGGATATTGAGCATCTCGTTTCATATAGTGTGTATTCAGACTTTTACTATCGTGTCATGGAAATTGATGGCGATGGCAGGGTTGCTTGGGAGTACTCAAGAATTCAGCCTATTGTCGCTGAGCTAGGGCTGGAAAGCGAAAACGGCGAATTTGACCCTCTGATAAAAAGCCGAAGAAATGGTGGGCCGTTTATTTTGGAAGAAAATGCTGATAACGATATGACAGCATATATTGATATGATAGATAAGTATGCATTAGAGCATGGAAAGCTTGTCGCTCTTAATGATCCGGACTACTTTCAAACGGCTGTCAAGCGCGCATCAGAGCTTTCTGGTGGGCTTGTGAAATTGGGTGATTATCAGCAGTTGAATGTTGGGTTTGAATTCCAGGAACTTTCGCCACCAATAGAGAATATTAAATCCACGCCCGTTTTAATCACTGAGATAGAGAAAAACTTAAAGAGCGTGAATAGATGCGACCGTCTGTGGTGTCCTGAATTGTTTTCCATTGAGTTTGGTGAAAGTGATCGTATTGCTTTTCAAATGCTTTGGCGAACAGAGCATGTAACGCCTAGTGATTTTGAGCCATTTGTTAAGAAGAGATCACCGAACAGTTATATTTATAAAACTGTGATGCATCATAACAACATTGACTTGGAGACTGTAAATTAGATTGTGTATCTGCCTATCATTAACCCACAAGGGGGATAGGCAACCATGAACAAACAAGAACTCGAAGCCTTCGCACGCGAAGCGGCCAAAAGCATTAAAACCGAAAATGACCTCAATGAATTCCGTCAGATGCTGACGAAAGTCACTATTGAGACCGCCCTCAATGCAGAACTGGACGCGCATCTGGGCTACGAAAAGCACCAAATCAGCGATACTCCCAACAGCCGTAACGGCCACACCAGCAAGACGCTGCGCACAGAGGACGGGCAGTTTGAGCTCGATACGCCCCGTGACCGCGAAGGCAGCTTTGAGCCCCAACTGGTCAAAAAGCATCAAACCCGCTTCACTTC
>JAWOIT010000092.1:0-20204 GCA_046484535.1 Pseudomonadota bacterium
ATCTCGCCGATGCGCCCGTCCATCATGTCCGAGGGGGCCACCACCTGGGCGCCGGCCTCGGCATGGGAGACCGCCTGGCGCACCAGGGTCTCCACGGTAATATCGTTCACCACATAACCGCTGTCATCGATGATGCCGTCCTGGCCGTGGGTGGTGAAAGGGTCCAGCGCCACATCGGTCATCACGCCCAATTCCGGGAAATGCTCGCGCAGGGCGCGCACCGCCCGCTGCGCCAGACCCTCCGGGTTCCAGGCCTCGGCCGCATCCAGGCTCTTCTTTTCCTGCGGGGTGACCGGGAACAGGGCGACCATCGGGATCCCCAGCGCCACCAGCTCCTCGGCCTCCTTGAGCAACAGATCGATGGAGAACCGTTCGATCCCGGGCATCGAGGCGACCGCCTCGCGCCGGCCCTCGCCCTCAAGTACGAACATCGGATAGATAAGATCGTTGGCGGTGAGGATATTCTCACGCATCAGGCGGCGGGAAAAATCATCACGGCGCATGCGACGCTTGCGCACCCAGGGAAAAGCCCCGCGGCTGGTCTCGAGTCGGTTCATGGAAAACCCCCGGTGGATAACGGTTAATAGTGGGGCAAAGGCTACCGCGCCGGGAGGTATGGCGCAATCTGTGTTAACGATACAGAATCCACAAATACATATTTGGCAAGAAAGGACAGATAACCGCCCCATTGATAATTATTGAATATCAACAAGGGGAATCTGCGGGATTCCGCGGCCCACATCTTGGCGTTTCATGAAAAATCTCCGATCGGATTACTCGATGGCGACTTTTGTGACTCAGTCGATACTGCCCCGACCGTGAAAAGCGCGTGAGAGGATCCGCCCTTTAATATTTGCAGTCGTTTCGCCCTGATAGGTAATGCGGTAGCGATAGTCCCATGGCAACCGGCCCGGCGGCGTCAGCTTGTCGTTGTAAGGCACACGCCAGATTGGCCGATTCAGATCGAAGCTAATCGGATATTCCTCACCGGGGTCAAGTGTAACCGGCAACGCTTTCGCCCCTGCACATTCGCTGCGCTCCCCGACAAATGCCGTTGCTCCCTCCGGCGCTTCCCGTACGCCGATTAAAACAAAAGAGCAATTGCCCGGCTTTAACGGCAGAGTGATGGGGTGATTAGCGCGATTTTTCAGGGTAAACCGCACCTCCGCGCCGGCCTGATCATCCGGCGCATCCCGCCCGGCTGAACGCACAACCTCCGTCTTGGCGGCGATATCGGCCCACTCATAACTGTGGATCACCGCCTCGCCGGCTCCCGACACCCGAACGTGAATCAGCATCGGCAACTGAAAGTCGTTTCGTCCGCCGCGCATCTCCTCAATGGCTCGGCCGCTGCCCTGCTCGATGTAGTATTGCTCGATGCCGTACTTCACCGAAACCGGACGGATGTTAAATCCTTTTCTCTGCTCCGGCGACATCTTGAAGAAATTCCTGAAAGGCCAGTGGTGCCTGCTTCGACCCATCAAATAGGGCCCATTCTCCGGTGGAGATGCGTACAACCGTCCGCCCCGGGCGATGCCGTTACGATCACGCTTCAGTGACAAGTAAACCTTCTGCCCCTTGCGCAGACCGTTTTCGGTGATCGCCTCTTCAAGTTGTTCCACAGGCATGCGGGAAAAAAGATAATCGAGCCTGACATAATCACCGCGAAAGATATCACGCGGATCTACCGGGGCGGTCTGGAACATATACGGCGTTCCGTTTTCAAGGATCCACTCGCGGGAGATCGCCAAGGAGGCGACCACGCCGATCTGAAAGGCGATGGCCAGAGCGATCAATAACTGCTTGCGCTTCATGTGCCCACTTGCCTTTTATTGCGCTGATAAAAATGGCTGACGGCAAACAGCGCCGCCCCGACCAGCAGGAAAACCACGGCCCGGGCAACCAGACTCTCGAACAGATCGGTATATCGGGCCGCCGCCAATAATGCGAACAGGATAGACCCTCGCACCATGTGCTTACGATTGGCGTTTCGCGCCCCTTCAATCATCATCCAGACACTCAGCGCCAGCAGCACTACGTTAAAGCCCAACGACACAAGCTCTCTGCCGGCGCGGGCATCCTCACTGCCGCCGCTCCAGACGATTATCGATGGCAGCAACACTAAAATCATGGTCAGCTCAGCCAACCAAACCAGGCCGTTGAGCCGGTGTTGATAGAGTAAGCGAAAGAAGGCGGCTTGGCTCACAATTGCCGTTATTATCAAATAGCCTGCCGGAATAACCTGATAGAACTCAATCCCGGTAAGCGTGGGAGCCAGACGCCCGAAGGTCATAAGATACATGGCCCCGACCATCACCAGAACAGCGGGCCCGCCTAACGCTGCGGCGATATCTTTGTTCACACCGGCCTGTGCAAACTCACCGAACCGCCCAAAGGCGATGAGCGTCAAGGCCGTCAGCAACAAACTAACGATAACCAAATCACCGTCTATAAAACTTATGCTTAAACCCAGGGTAAGAAACAACCCGATGGATGAAAAACGTGCAAGAACAGGGGATTTTAGTCGCCAGAGCAACGGCATCACACCCAGCAGAATGAGAAGTAGGGCAGAGTGATTGGCGTAGCGAAAATCGAAAACTTCGAACAGGTGCCAGCCGATCACCAACGCCACCGCCATAAATCCCTGGGTCAGCGAAGGCAGCGCCCAGGCCAACGCCAGCGCACCGAGCGACCAGAAGAGAAAGGCGTTCGGGTAGTGGCTATCCATGTGGTAGACCTGGCCCACCAGAAAGATCCCCGCACCCATCAACATGGTGCCGAGGACAAACAGACTCTCGCTGTAGATATGACTGCGGCTGCGTAGAAAAAAAGCCGAAAGGTGGGCGGCGATAAGGAAGGAGAAGATCACCGCAAGCTTGCTCAGTTTGCCCATCTCAGCCCAGTTATAGGCAAAGAGTAAAATCACCCCGAGACCGATCATCACAGCCGCGATTCCGGTAAGAAGCAGGCGACCGAGATTTAATGAATCCTTGATTGGGTAGAACTCGCGCAGTGCGTCAGCCTGGGCTTCCGTGATAAGGGTCTCCTCCACCCATAGAGGAAGCTGCCGGGCAAGCCAATTATGGTGCCTACTCATTATTTTGCGTTTCCTTGCAAGCCGAAATAACGGTTTGGTGTACACACTAACGCGACTCTCCCTGACACGCAATCAGACGAAATATTGCCGTCTCGCTGAGGGAAATGGGGTTTTGCGGTGCGCCTGCCGGCAGCACCCTACCGCACCCCTGTCCCGCAGAATGATAACCGTAGGGTTTGCCGAACCCGCGATGCGAATCGCCCCATTCAGAAAGTGCCGTAGGTTGGGGTGAGCCTGCGAACCCCAACGATTCACGACCGCACCCCGGCCCCGCAGAATGATAACCGTAGGGTTTGCCGAGCCCGCGAGGCGAGCCGTCCCATTCAGAAAGTGCCGTAGGTTGGGGTGAGCCTGCTAACCCCAACGATTCACGACCCGATTAACAGTTATATCGGGGTTCGTTCCTCACCCCAACCTACAATCTCTGTGCCCTCTGTGGCGAATCCATATCAAAAATTGCGGGTGATAAGCGCCCTGTCGTAATCCGCCTCAGGAAGCGGGATCCGCACCCGATAACCGCCACCGGGGACCATCTCCATTGGCTCGCCCTTGTCGTTCTGCATCGACTCCAGGGTGATGGTGCGGTTACCCGCCGGTGTCATGACCTCCAGGGTGTTGCCTACGGCGAACTTGTTCTTTACCTCCACTTCGGCCAGACCGGTTTCACTGTCATAACCAAGCACCTCACCGACGAACTGTTGCTGCATGGAGGCGGAGTGGTTGGTGAGATAGTTCTGATACTCCTGGCTGTGATGGCGCTGGTAAAAGCCATCCGTATAGCCGCGGTTGGCCAGGTTTTCCAGTACGCCGAGCAGGCTCGGATCGAAGGCGCGTCCGGCCACCGCATCGTCGATGGCGCGGCGGTAGACCTGGGCGGTGCGCGCGGCGTAGTAGTGGGACTTGGTGCGCCCTTCTATTTTGAGCGAATCGACGCCGATCTCCACCAGCCGCTGCACATGCTCGACCGCGCGCAGGTCCTTGGAGTTCATGATGTAGGTACCGTGCTCGTCCTCCTCGATGGGCATCATGGTGCCGGGCCGCTCGCTCTCTTCCAATAAAAACACCTGCTCGGAGTTTTCATGCCGCGCACCGGTGCCGGTCTGCGAGGGGGCCAGCAGGTCTTTGGCCACCACATCGCCGGTCTCGTTCTCGGCGGCGGGCTTGACGTCGTACTGCCAGCGGCAGGAGTTGGTGCAGGTGCCCTGGTTGGCGTCGCGATGGTTGAAGTAGCCCGAGAGCAGGCAGCGGCCGGAGTAGGCGATACAGAGCGCGCCGTGGACGAACACCTCCAGCTCCATATCCGGGCACTCCTGGCGGATCTCGGCGACCTCGTCCAAGGAGAGCTCACGCGAGAGGATCACCCGGCTCAGCCCCAGCGACTGCCAGAACTTCACGCTAGCGTAGTTGATGGTGTTGGCCTGCACCGACAGGTGCACCGGCAGCTCCGGCCACTTTTCGCGCACCATCATAATCAGCCCCGGATCGGCCATGATCAGGGCATCGGGGCTCAGCTCGATGATCGGCTCGACATCGCGCAGAAAGGTCTTCACCTTGGCGTTGTGCGGCAGCACGTTGCTGGCGAGGAAGAACTGTCTGCCGGCGGCGTGCACCTCCTCGATGCCGTTTTGCAGCTGGTCCAGGGTATTGAAATCGTTGTTGCGCACACGCAGTGAGTAGCGCGGCATACCGGCGTAGACCGCATCGGCGCCGTAGGCGATGGCGTAGCGCAAATTCTTCAGGTTACCGGCGGGGGCCAGCAGTTCGGGGGCTTTCATCACAACTTATCGGAAAATCCAGGGTCAAAGGAATTTGAGTGTCGATAGACAGGGGCAAACAACATTAAGTTCCCGATTCTAGCAGCCCGCCGGGCTCAAGTGGGAACCAAATATCATAAATACTGCTACTAAATTTTGCGCAGCGGCCGCTTTTTGGCGACAATTACGCAAAGCGGTCCCATGACCAAGGAGATAATTATGCAACCGTCCATTAGCAAGACCCTCTCCCCTGGCGGCATTTGCCTCTGGCTGGCCGGCCTGATGCTGTTTGCCATGACCGCCCGCGCCGAGGCCAATGTCCCGCCGGAGAAGATGCTCGAGTCAGTCACCCGGGAGGTGTTCACCGTCCTTGAGAGCGAGCGCGATGCGGTGATGAAAGAGCCGACTATGCTCTTCGACCTGGTCGAGGAGGTGCTGCTGCCGCACGTCGATATGGAGGTGATGTCCCGTTTCGTCCTCGGCAAGCACTGGCGCACCGCCGACGCCGAGCAGCGCAAGCGTTTCACCGCGGAGTTCAAGAACTTGCTGATCCGCTTCTATGTCTCGGCGCTGGTGGAGAACCCGGAGAAGATCGACGAGCTGCTCTCCAACACAAAGGACGTGATCACCTACCGAGCCCCGAACATCGATGCGGAAACCCGCAAGACCGTCGTCCGCGCCGAGGTGCATATGCCCAACGGCGGACCCAAGGTGCCGGTCACCTTCAGCCTGTTCCGCCGCAACGGCGAGTGGCTGATGTACGATGTGAACGTCGACGGCATCAGCCTGGTCACCAACTACCGCAGCAGCTTCTCCACCGAGGTCAGCCGTGTGGGGCTGGATGTGTTGATCGAGCGGCTGGCCGAACGCAATGACGAGCTGATGAATAAGGCGAAGAACGGCGGAGCGGATAAAACCGCCGAGTAATGTTCATCGAGCTGCTCGGCAACACCCTCGAGCTCTATCTCGATGCGGCGCCCTGGCTGTTGCTGGGGCTGGTTGCCGCAGGACTGATCAAGGCCTGGGTGCCCGAGTCGCTGCTCAGCCGCTGGCTGGGCGGCAGCGGCCCCTGGCCGGTGACCAAGGCGGCGCTCATCGGCGCACCGCTGCCGCTTTGCTCCTGCGGGGTTCTGCCCGCCGCCCTGAGCCTTCATCGTGAAGGCGCCTCCCGCCCCTCCACCATATCCTTTCTCATCGCCACCCCGGAGACCGGAGTCGACTCCATCGCCCTGAGCTATGCCCTGCTCGGACCGGTGATGGCGGTCGTACGGCCGATCGCCGCGATTTTCAGCGCCATCTTCACCGGCTTGTTGACGACCCTGATTCCGGTCGCTGCTCCCGCCGTTGAGCCTGTTGCGGGTGGCAGCTGCTGCGGCTGCTCGACTCACCCCCCAACCCAACCCGGCAAACTGACCGCAACCCTGCAGGGCCTGCGCTATGCCGCCGGCGATATCCTGGACGATATCGCCCTGTGGCTCTTCATCGGCATCTTGCTGGCCGGTGCGGTGGCCACCTGGGTGCCGCCGATGACCCTCGCCGAATGGGGCAGCGGCCTGCCGGCGATGCTCATTATGCTGCTGGTGGGGGTGCCGATGTATATCTGCGCCACCGCCTCCACCCCCCTGGCCGCCGCCCTGTTGCTGGCGGGGGTCTCACCGGGTACGGTACTGGTCTTCCTGCTGGCCGGTCCGGCCACCAACATCGCCACCCTGGCGGTGGTGCGCAAAGAACTCGGCACGGCGGTGCTGGCCATCTATCTGTTGGGGATCGCCCTCTCCAGTATCGGCCTCGGACTGCTACTCGACATATTGCTTGGTCGCTGGGGGATCGATGTGGTGGCGCAGCTGGGCGAAGGGGGTGAGCTTATTCCCGCCTGGCTGGCCTGGGGCAGTGCGGTCATTTTGGTGGTCTTGGCGATACGGCCGATTCGCCGCTATCTGTTTAGTTAAAAGTTAAAAGGTAACTACTTACCCCCCGATATGAATGATCTCACCGCAGAGGCGCAGAGGGCGCAAAGGCTGACTGCTTAAGTTGATGCGGCTTGCCGAGCCTGAGAGAGGAACCGGCATCCGATCCGTTACTAACCACACGCCCCCGCATAACGGTGCGCTTAACGGCACACCCTACAACGGATGTAGGGTTTGCCGAGCTTGCGAGGCGAACCGCATTGTCTACCCCACGCGAAAACCGAGAACAGGACAACCACTGCCAGAGCTCGGGATGATGTGGTGCAAAGTCCTGTAATAAGAAATCTTTGCGCCTCTGCGGTTAACTTCATGGAGTGAGTAGTTACGTTAAAAGTTGAAAATTGAAAGTCAGTCTGTCGTCACCCATCGGCCTTATGGAAAATTTTTCCTTTGACCTTTTATCTTTGAACTTTTACCTTCCAACAGCGTACCCGCTATAAACAATAAAACCATGTTTCTGTTCCGCCTGATCGCCAACGGCCTGGCCCCGCTGACCCTGCTCGGCGCTGTCATCGCTTATCTGGAGCCTGCCGCCTTTATCTGGCTCAAACCCTGGTTTCAGTGGCTGTTCGCCGCCACCATGCTGGCGCTGGGTGTGGTGCTGCAGCCGGAGGAGTTGCGCGACACCCTGACCCGACCCAAGGCGATCGGCCTGGGGGTGCTCACCCAATACACCCTGATGCCTGCGCTGGGCTTTGCCGCCGCCCTTCTCAGCGGCCTGCCGCCTGAACTGGCGCTGGGTTTTATCATCGTCGCATGCGCCCCGGGGGCAATGGCCAGCAATGTCATCGTCTACCTGGCCGGCGGCGCGGTGGCCTACTCCATCGCGCTGACCACGGTGGCCACCTTCCTTTCGCCACTGCTCACCCCGACCCTGGTCAAGTGGCTCGGCTCGGTCTATCTGGATATCCCCTTTCAGCCGATGATGCAGACCATCCTGCTGACAGTGCTGCTGCCGCTGCTGCTCGGGCTGGGACTACGACGGCTGCTCAGGCAGCGACAAAACTCTCTAACTTATGCTGAGCAAATCGCCCCTGCCGTCGCCGCCCTGGCGATCATCCTCATCTGCAGCTATGCGGTGGCCGCCAACCACGAGCGACTGGCCGGCGTGGGTGCTACCCTTATCGCCGTGGTGGTGATCGTCAATGCGCTGGGATATCTGCTTGGCTGGCAGGCGGCCCGACTGTTTAACTTCGATATGCGCCACCGACTCACCCTGGCGATCGAGATCGGCATGCAGAACGCCGGGCTCGGGGTGGTGCTGGCGCTGAAACACTTCGAGCCCGAGACCGCCCTGCCCGGTGCGCTGTTTGCCGTGTGGTGTATTCTTACCTCAGCGGGCGCGGCGGCTTATCTGCGCCGCTCGCGGCATGTGCAGGCGGTGCCGGCACCTTAATTAATTATTGTAGGAGCGGCTTCCAGCCGCGAACATTCGAGCCGAATCGCGGCAAGATGCCGCTCCTACAAATGGAAGCCCACGGACAAGCACCGGTTGATGGTGTAGAATTTCTCCCCCGTTCATAAAAGGAGTCCCGTAGTGGAACAGTACCGCGGAACTACGATTCTCGCCGTGCGTCGCGGCAATCAGGTCGTCATCGGTGGTGACGGCCAGGTCTCCCTCGGCAATACCATCATGAAGGGCAATGCGCGCAAGGTGCGCCGGCTCTACCGTGATGAGGTGATCGCCGGTTTCGCCGGCGGCACCGCCGATGCCTTTACCCTGTTCGAGCGCTTCGAGGGAAAACTGGAAAAGCACCAGGGCAACCTCACCCGGGCGGCGGTGGAGATGGCCAAAGACTGGCGCACCGACCGGGTGCTGCGTAAACTCGAAGCGCTGTTGCTGGTGGCGGACAAGACCGCCACCTTGATGATCACCGGCAACGGCGATGTGATCGAGCCGGAACACAACCTCATCGCCATCGGCTCCGGCGGCGCCTTCGCCCAGGCGGCGGCCACCGCCCTTTATGGCAACACCGAGCTCTCCGCCCGCGATATCGTGGAAAAAGGGCTCAATATCGCCGCCGATATTTGCATTTACACCAACCACTCCCTAACTATTGAAGAGTTGGACTTTAGCTAACCTGCAACCGAGCGAGTCACCGTTTCCATGTCCATGATGACACCCCGAGAGATCGTCCAGGAGCTGGACAAACACATCATCGGCCAGGCCAACGCCAAGCGCGCCGTGGCCATTGCGCTTCGCAACCGCTGGCGCCGCAGCCAGGTGGATGAGTCCCTGCGCAACGAGATCACCCCCAAAAACATCCTTATGATCGGCCCCACCGGCGTGGGCAAGACCGAGATCGCCCGCCGTCTGGCCAAACTCGCGCGGGCGCCGTTTCTCAAGGTCGAGGCGACCAAATTCACAGAAGTCGGCTATGTCGGTCGCGATGTGGAGTCCATTATTCGCGATCTTGTGGAGATCGCACTGAAAATGATCCGCGAAGACGAGATGAAGAAGGTCCGCCACCGGGCCTTCGAAGCGGCCGAGGACCGCATCCTCGATATCCTGCTGCCGCCGGCACGCAGCGGTTTTGCCAATGAGCCGGCCGAACAGAGCGCAGCCGAATCCGGTACCCGGCAGAAGTTTCGCAAAAAGCTGCGCGAGGGGGATCTGGATGACAAGGAGATCGAGGTCGAGGTGAGCGAAAACCCCATGGGGGTCGAGATCATGGCCCCGCCCGGTATGGAGGAGATGACCAACCAGCTTCAGGGGCTGTTCCAGAACATGGGCTCGCAACGCACCAAAAAGCGCAAGATGCCCATCAAAGAAGCGCTCAAGCAGCTGACCGACGAAGAGGCCGGCAAGATGGTTAATGAGGAGGAGATCAAGAGCCGCGCCCTGCAGTCGGTGGAGCAGAACGGTATCGTCTTTCTCGACGAGATGGATAAGGTTACCGGCCGCTCCGAGGGGGGCAAAGGACCGGATGTCTCCCGTGAGGGGGTTCAGCGCGACCTGCTTCCCCTGGTCGAGGGCAGCACCGTCTCCACCAAATACGGCATGATTAAGACCGATCACATCCTGTTTATCGCCTCGGGCGCCTTTCACCTCTCCAAACCCTCAGACCTCATCCCCGAACTGCAGGGCCGTCTGCCGATCCGGGTGGAGCTGGATGCCCTGGGGGTGGAGGAGTTCCGCCGCATCCTCACCGAGCCCGACGCCTCCCTGACCGAGCAGTATCGGGCCCTGCTCGCCACCGAAGGGGTGGAGCTGGCCTTCACCGACGAGGGCATTACCCGCCTCGCGGAGATCGCCTGGCAGGTGAACGAATCCACCGAGAACATCGGCGCCCGGCGCCTGCATACGGTCATGGAGCGGCTGCTGGAACAGATCTCCTACGAAGCGGCGGATAAAAGCGGGCAGAAGCTCACCGTCGATGCCGCCTATGTGGATGCCCAGCTGCAGAGTCTGGCCGGGGACGAGGATCTCAGCCGCTATATCCTGTAACCGTGACAACTTCCTTGTAGGAGCGGCTTCCAGCCGCGAGAATTAACAATCAACCTCTCGTCTCGCGGCAGGATGCCGCTCCTACATACGGGAATGAACATTGAATATCGGCTGCCGAAACTCCACTTGTGTAGAACCAATCAGGCAGTCAGCCCCACAGTTTAATAGAGGACGACCATGAACAAGCACATCCCGACAGAGATCACCCTGCACAAGAACAAGCGCACCCTCGAGATCGCCTTCGACGACGGTCAGCGCTTCGAGCTGCCGTGCGAATATTTGCGCGTTTACTCCCCCTCCGCCGAGGTCCAGGGGCACGGTCCGGGCCAGGAGGTGCTGCAGGTGGGCAAGGAGGATGTCAATATCGAGAGGATCGAGCAGGTGGGCACCTACGCCATCCAGCCGAGTTTCGATGACGGTCATGAATCCGGCATCTACTCCTGGGATACCCTTTACGATTTAGGTGTTAATTACGAGAAAAACTGGCAAAATTACCTGGAGCGACTCAAGGAAGCAGGCCACGAACGTAAGGCCTGATCCCAACTCAACAGACAGGTATTGATTGTGAGCGACCAGCATCAGGCATCGGGCAACGGCGGAGACTCGACCACCCATTTCGGTTATAAGCAGGTGCCCAAAGGCGAAAAGGCGGGCAAGGTGGCGGAAGTCTTCCACTCCGTGGCCGCCAAATACGATGTGATGAACGACCTGATGTCGCTCGGCATCCACCGGTTGTGGAAGCGCTACACCATCGAGATGAGCGGTGTGCGCCGCGGTCAGCGGGTGCTTGATATTGCCGGCGGCACCGGTGACCTCACCGCCAAGTTCTCCGAACTGGTGGGGCCCGAGGGAGAGGTGGTACTGGCGGATATCAACGATTCGATGCTCAAGGTGGGACGCTCCCGCCTGGTCGACCGCGGCATTATCGGCAACATCACCTTCGCCCAGGCCAACGCCGAAGCGCTGCCCTTTCCCGATAACCATTTCGATGTCATCACCATCGCCTTCGGCCTGCGCAATGTCACCGATAAGGATAAGGCGCTCGCCTCCATGTTCCGTGTGCTCAAACCCGGCGGGCGCCTGCTGGTGCTGGAGTTCTCCAAGCCGGTCGCGCCGGGCCTCGGCCCCGTCTACGACCAGTACTCGTTCAAACTGCTGCCCTTTATGGGCAAGTTGGTGGCCAACGACGCCGAGAGCTACAAATACCTGGCCGAGTCGATCCGCATGCACCCGGATCAGGAGACCCTCAAGGGCATGATGCAGGCGGTCGGTTTCGAGAAGGTCGATTATCACAACCTCACCGGCGGCATCGTCGCCCTGCACCGGGGGTTCAAATTCTAGTATGGGCGATGAGGTTCAGTATGCGGGCTTCCTTCGCCGCCTGGCGGCCGCACTGATCGACGCCCTGCTACTCTTCGTGGTGCTCAGTCCGGCCGGCGCCCTCTTCACCCAAGGGGTCTATTTTCCCGACCCCGATGCCGGGAGCGGTCTCCAGACACTTATCACCTTTTTCGGTTTCGATCTGACCTACCTGGTCATTAACGACCTGCTGCCGATGGCGCTGATCATCTTCTTCTGGCTGCGCTTTCGCGCCACCCCGGGAAAGCAGCTGATGGAGTGCGAGGTGGTCGACGCCTCCACCCACGAGAACCTGCGTATCGGCCAGTCGCTGTTGCGCTATATCGGCTACTTCATCTCCCTGCTGCCCCTGGGCCTGGGCTTTTTGTGGATCATCTGGGACAAAAAGAATCGCGGTTTTCACGATCTGCTGGCCCACACCGTAGTGTTGCATGTCGATCCCGACCACGCTACCGACTCCATTAGCCGGGAACCGATGGAGAAATTGATAAGGGGGGTCGAATGAGCCGGCATGCCTCCATGATCAATGTCGCTGCACTCGCAGCTCTGGAGCAGGCGCTGAACGCCGCCCTGGCGCTGGACCCGAAGACCGGCGAACGCCTCAGAAGAATGGAAGGTAAAGTGATCGCCCTCGAGCTTAGCGGCATCGGGCTCACGCTCTATCTGCAACCGGCGGACGGCGGTCTGCGCCTGATGGGCCACTTTGACGGACAGGTGGATGCCACTTTGCGCGGCGCGCCGCTATCCATGCTGCGCATGAGCGGCGGTCGTACCGGTGAGGGGATGTTCCGGGGCGGTGTCGAGATCGACGGCGACGTGGAGCCGGCCACCCGCTTCCAGCGCATCCTGGAAAAGCTCGATATCGATTGGGAAGAACACCTATCCCGACTCACCGGTGATATCGTCGCCCACCAAATCGGCAATGCCGTCCGCGGGCTGTTTCGCTGGGGACAACGCAGCGGCGAGCACCTGGGCGATGACCTGGCCGACTACCTGCAGGAGGAGCAAGAAGTCCTGCCGGTCGGCTGGGAGGTGGATGAGTTTATTGAGCATGTCGATACCCTGCGCAGCGATGTCGACCGTATCGAGGCGCGGGTCAAACGCCTGCAGCGCCTACTCGAGAGTGAGGACTGATTGATCACTCACCACAGAGACACGGAGCACGCAGAGGAAAAGATCACACCACGAAGAGCACGAAGATAACGAGAGTTCATGTAGGAGCGGCTTCCAGCCGCGAGAATTAACAATCAACCTCTCGTCTCGCGGCTGGAAGCCGCTCCTACAGGACATGTCGTACTTCGTGTCCTTCGCGCGCTTCGTGGTTTCCGGTTTTTTTAGCGATTACACCGTGATCTCCGCGCCGCTGTGGTGCATGATCCACACAACACTGTTTTTGGGGTTAATATCGTGATTCGTCCCGGCCAGGCCATGCGCCTGTTACACATCAACTGGACAATGCTGCGACACGGTCTGGACGAGCTGATCTTCGCCTTCCCGCTGTTTCGGCCGCTGCACTTTCTGCGCTGGTTCATGTGGTGGCGGGTGCTGCGCAACCGCTCGCTGGGGCGCGGGGTGCGCATCCGCCGCACCCTGGAAGATCTGGGCCCCATCTTCGTCAAATTCGGTCAAATCCTCTCCACCCGTCGTGATCTGCTGCCGGATGACATCGCCTTCGAATTGGCCCGCCTTCAGGACCGGGTGCCGCCGTTTCCCGGTGACACGGCTGTCGCCATTCTGGAGAAGGCCTATGGCCGGCCGCTCAACGAGGTCTTCGCCGAATTCAATCCCGAGCCGCTGGCCTCCGCCTCCATCGCCCAGGTGCATGTGGCCCGTCTGCTCGACGGCACCGAGGTCGTCGTCAAAGTGGTGCGCCCGGACATCGAGCCGGTGATCCGCCGCGATATCGGCCTGCTCTATATCATCGCCGACAAGCTGCAGCGCTACTGGTCCGAAGGGCGTCGGCTGCGGCCCATGGAGGTGGTAAGGGAGTTCGAAAAAACCATCATCGATGAACTGGATCTGATGCGCGAGTCCGCCTCCGCCGCCCAGATCCGCCGCAACTTCAGCGGCTCCGAACTGCTCTACGTACCGGAGGTCTACTGGCCCTATTGCCGCGGCAACGTGATGGTGATGGAGCGCATCAACGGCATCCCCATCAGCAACATCGAGGCGATCAGAGAAACCGGCATCGACCTGGAGAAACTGGCCGCCCGCGGTGTGGAGATCTTTTTCACCCAGGTCTTCCGCCACAACTTCTTCCACGCCGATATGCACCCGGGCAATATCTTCGTCTCACCCACCGGTCAGTATCTGGCGGTGGATTTCGGCATTGTCGGCACCCTGAGCAAGGACGACCAGCGCTACCTGGCGGAGAACTTTCTCGCCTTTTTCCACCGCGACTATCAGCGAGTCGCCGAGCTGCACGTGGAGTCGGGCTGGGTGCCGGCCTCCACCCGGGTCGATGAGTTCGAGGCGGCGATCCGTACCGTCTGCGAACCGATCTTCGAGCGCCCCTTAAGCGATATCTCCTTCGGCCAGCTGCTGCTGCGGCTGTTTCAGACCGCACGACGTTTCAACATGGAGGTGCAGCCGCAACTGGTGCTGCTGCAGAAGACTCTGCTCAATATCGAGGGGCTGGGTCGCCAACTCTACCCGGACCTGGACCTGTGGCAGACGGCCAAGCCCTTTCTCGAGCGCTGGATGAGCGAGCAGATCGGCACACGCGCCATGTTCAACCGCATCAAGGAGAGCGTACCGCAGTGGGGCGAGAAACTACCGGAGATCCCGTCGCTGGTGCATGAGGTGCTGCACCAGGCGCGCCACGGCAAACTGGAGGTGCGCAGCAACAGCGATGAGCTGCAGAGGATCCGCCGCGAGATGCACAGCGCCAACAGACGCACCTTCTTCGGCATCATCGGCGGCTCGCTGATTATCAGCGCCGCGCTGATCTTCGGGTTGGACGGCTACGCCCCCCGTGTGATGTATGGCGCCCCGGTGGCCACCTGGATACTGGGAAGTCTCGGCGCGATAATCCTGCTGGTGAACTGGCCGGGCGACAAGGACTGAACAGAACCCGGCCAAGGTGCACTCTCGCACACCTTGACTGAGCATCCTGAGCACTCATTTCCACCATACCGCTAACACTGGCAATACCTGACAATGTTGGTATAGTTTGCCAAACTTGATCTTGTAGCACTTACTTCCAACCCTCCCAGAGAAACGCCATGGCAAGCAAACACGTCGATGTCGCCATCATCGGTGGCGGAATCTCCGGCACCGCCCTGCTCTACCTTCTGGGGCGTTACACCGATATCGGCCGTATCGCCCTGCTGGAGAAATACCCTTCCGTGGCTCAAATCAACTCCCACGGCCGCAACAACAGCCAGACGCTGCACTGCGGTGATATCGAAACCAACTACACCCTCGAAAAGGCGCTGCAGGTGCAGAAGACCGCGCGGATGGTCGAACGCTATGCGGAGGCACAGCCGGAGCGGGACAGCCTGCTCTATCGTTATCCGAAAATGGCCCTGGGTGTCGGTGAACGTGAATGCGCAGAACTGCGCCGGCGATTTGAGCTGTTCTCGCCTCACTATCCGGGAATGCGCCTGCTCGAGCAGGAGCGGATCGCCCGGCTCGAGCCCAAAGTGGTCGAGGGACGAGAGGAGGAGATCGTCGCCCTGGCAACGGAGAACGAGACCAGCGGAGTGGATTTCAACGCCCTGGCGCGCTCCTTTGTCGAGCAGGCGCAAGCCGTTGCAGGCGAGCGCATCGAGCTACGGCTGGGTACTGAAGTAAAAAAGATCACGCCCGCCGATGACGGCTACCTTATACAGACCAACAACGGCGAACTGCATGCCGATTTTGTCGTGGTCAGCGCCGGCGGCCACAGTCTGCTCCATGCCCAGCGCCTCGGCTACGGCCTGGAGTACTCCTGCCTTCCCATCGCCGGGAGCTTTTATTACACCCCGCAGGTGCTCAACGGCAAGGTCTATACCGTGCAGAACCCCAAGCTGCCCTTCGCGGCCATTCACGGCGACCCGGATATCGTCGAGCAGGGCAAGACCCGCTTCGGCCCGACCGCCCTGGCGCTGCCGCTGCTTGAGCGCCACAACCTGCGCACCTTCACCGAATACCTGGAGGTGCTGCGACCCGATATGGATGTGGCCAAGGTCTTCTTCGATCTGCTCAAGGAGGGTGAGATCCGCCGCTATATGATGAAAAACACCCTGTTCGAGATCCCGCTGGTGCGCCGTCACCTGTTCCTCAAGGACGCCCGGAAGATCGTACCCACGCTCAAACTCGAGGACCTGACCTTCGCCAAGGGGATCGGCGGGGTCCGCCCGGTGCTTATCGACAAACCCAACCGCAAACTCCACCTGGGCGAGGCGCGCATCGCCCCGGGCAACGGCCTTATCTTCAACATGACCCCTTCGCCCGGCGCCACCAGTTGTCTGGGCAATGCGGAGAATGATCTTGAACTCATCGCCCAACATCTGCACTGCAAGGTTCATCGCGATGCGCTGACCGCGGAACTGCATGGACACGACGACAACTCTACCGGCTGAACATCGTATTATTGGCTTAGCCGTAGACATGTCATGTCACGGAAGACATGAGCAGAACTCTCTGCAAAGCGCCATGGGGACGGCGGCTCCCGAGTAGAGCGGCACGTCCATATCAGCCACCTGTTCCGGCAATATATTTACTTCAACTGTCTTGCGGTAAGGGGACTCCACTCACCATTTGTATCACGATAGAACAGTTTCTCATCCATCTCCATCACCACCCGGCCCTCATGTTCAGCGACGAACTCCGTTCTCGGGATCTGAAACGCCAGGGCGTCGGCGGACGGGGCGTTTTCACCGAAGGGGCTGTTCTCGACAAAACGAGAGAGCAGCCAAGAGACGGCGAGATAGCTGGTCGGCTTGGTGACAAGTTTCTGCTTCACCGAAGCATCATTGAATTTTGGTCCGACCAGTTTCACGCCGAGCGGTACCTTGGTGATCGCCGGCAAGGGGATATCCCGCACATCCGCAGGCTGGATACGGGTACCATCCAAAGCCCGCCCATGCTCAGGAACAAAAACCACCACGGTATTCCTGCCGGAGGATTTGAGTTCATCGATAAAGGACTGCATATCCTCCAGTAGCGCCAGGGTCACATCGGTAAACTGTTCTTTGTCCTTGCGGCTCCTTTTCTCCCCTACCCAGCGGATACCCGCATGGAGCAGGACACTATTATAGTAAAGCGCCGCCCGCTCGGCCTCGGAAGACTCACGGGTTTTGTGCCACCGTTTTAACACGTCATAGTCATTGACCAGCGGCGTCTCCCCATCAAAGAAGATCGCCTGCTGCTGCAGGCCCTTGATGGGCAACACCGTGGTCTCCTTCGGCACCAGCTGCTCTATCGTCTTCAGGAAGTTGCCATACTCTCCGTCGTGGCTCATGCCCACATAGGTCTGAAACCCTGCCGAATCGAGGCTGTTGAACAACAGACAACCCTCGGGCGGATTGTCATCGTGAATGGCCTTGTGGGTTTGCTGACCGCAGTTTGCCTGCAGCAACCGGCGCACTGCAGGCGTGCTGTAACCGGTTGCTGTATTGAAATTGCTGAACAGATAATCAAACTGGCTGAAAAAAGGACTATCATAATCAAGATCGATCTTCTTCATGTCATCCCAGGAGAGGGAGCAGACATGCAGTACGACGATATCGAACGGCGCCTGCTCCTCCGTGGGCGTATTGAACATGACTTTGCGGCCCGCTTCGGCCTCATAGAAGGCCTTGAGGTATCTTGCCGGTTCCATCTCCGCCGCCTCGGCGGTGGCGATACCCGCCAGAGCGTAACTCTCGTCGGTGTCCATGAATTGGGCCGAGACAAACGGCGCAATGATCAGCGCCGATGGCAGTACCGCCAGGTTAACCAGCCGCAGCCTGCTTAAGAGAAAACTTGCAACAGCGATGAGGGCCAGGGAGAGGAGAGTCGACATGGTAAAAATCCCTTGTAAAAAATTAAACATGTAATCAAACGAAGGCAGACCGTAGAGGCCAAGCAACGACACAACCTGAGTCGGGGCCGGCAACCATGATTGATGCCACAGCAGCAATACGGCCAGTATCATGGTAAGTGCGAACCGGATTATGCCGAAGCTTCGGTAAGCGGCTGAAAATTTTGGCGATGGCAGCAGAACAAACAGCAGAAACAACAGGTTAAGGGAAATATCAAGACGTATCGTTCCCAGAAGATATAGCGCTATTTCCAAGAGGATGAAAAAATTCCACACGGCGTAGGGTTGACGGTCCTCTTTAACACGGTGGATGATGTGCTTGAAACTATTCATGGCGTGTTGCCCTCGCTTTCACCCAGTCCCTTAAATATGGTCAAGGTAAGCGCCAAATTCAATGAAGCCGCAACCTGCACCCGTCCGAGGCAAAGAGGCCCACATCCGGATAACCCACATGACGACGATTACGGCCTCAGATTCCAGTCGTAATACCAGGTCAGATAGAGGCTGTAGCGGTGCTCTCTCGTATCCCGCTCCGGATTTGTTTGCCACATGTAATCCGCACCCAGAGTAAATGGCTCACGCTGCAGTTCGATACCCACGGCGGGGCCGTGCGCATCGTACCAGTAGTTATTCTCCGTCCTGAAACGGAAGCGATAGGCCGCATAGGTATTAAGGGTCAGTTCTCCAACATCTGTAATGGAGGTGAACCAGTCCATCCCCTGGCGTACAAAACCTCTGGCGGCAGTGCCTTCGTCCCCGTTATCAAGTTGGTGACTGATACGACCGTATGTGGATCCGGCATAAGCATTTACGTCAAATGGGTTGGCGATATTCGAACCCCGCCTGCGCAGAAATTTATACCAGCTGTGATACCAGCTCAGATAAACGGAGGTCACATCCTCATCCAGAACATCATCACGCCAGCGTGCGGGGGAATATTCGATACCGACATTGATCGGCGAGCGCTTCAGTTCAACACCGAAAACGACTTCATCCTCGTCGTATACCGACTGCCAGTCGTTATCCATGGATCGATACTCAGCAAAAGTATTGACGGTGATGTCACCGGGGAGCACGACCCAGTCTATGCCCTGATTTATCAGAAAGGAGGTACTGGTATTGTCGTCATCAAAACTGTGATCGACACTGCCCCACGTATAGCCCGGGATGCCCTCGAGTTTCTGCAGCTCTCGGGTGAGGGCCGATGGCTCCTTCTTGAAATGCTACCGTATAGGGCTGTGAAATTGTCTGACCGGCACCAATAGGGAAAGCCTGATCGGCATATGAAAATTTAATAAAACTACTGTCCATGAAAATATGCCTTGGAACTTTTCCAATGGCTGCAAGCACTTTTTCATCGGTTATTCCCTTATCCCTCAACAACTCTACGAGTTTTACCCTTAAACCTTTATGTCTGAAACTATCTTCTATCATCTCAATTAAACAATATACAAATTTAACTTTATCAACATAAAAAGTTCATAAGTTGAATATTAAATTATCCCAAGTCATTAACAAATACTTTATGTTTGCAAGTAAGTGTTTGATAATGATTAGAACAGCAATTACAGGATCAGAAAAATTTATTCGAAATTACGTGGATATTATCGGAAGTACACCAGGGTTTCTGGTAACCGGTATCCATAGTAATGATCATGTAATAATTCTCAATCAGAATTCAAGTACCGGCTGTAATGAACCGGCTACCCAGGAACAACTCGTTGAAATTAGTGACGCACTGATTGTTGCTGGAAAATCTGGAGATTATTTTGAAATAATCTCCAGGTTTCTAAAAAGCACCAGACATGTACTAATTCTTCCGGACACTTCACTTTCTCACCAACAATTAAAAAAGCTGACTAAGATTGCTGAAGAAGCCGGTGTTATACTTAATCTTCATCATAATACCTTAAATGCTAACATTAAGAAAAAGATATGCGAATTTATCTACAGACCCGAATATATTTTTCTTAAATCACAAATTTCGGAAAATTCAGAGGTTTACCAAACGATTTTTGAAGCATTATTCAGGTATATATATCTTATTCTGGAATTAAATCCGGTAAACATAGTAAAATATCAGGTTACAGGCATACCTGTGTGTTCCCCTCAACCCCGTATACTTGATGTTGCGATACATTTTGAAAATGGCACTTCAGCACATCTGAATATCTCCACCTATGTTAAGGAAGAATCTGAAAAACTGGAAATCTTTGCACAAGACAGGATGATAAGCTGTGAACCCCTGAGGAGTAAATTGTTAATGATAATGTCAAAAACAGATTCCGTAAAAAGAAACAGCATTAAAGATCCTTTCTGGCAAAAGGATGAAAAAGATGTTTTACAAAAGTTTTTCCTGGCTGTAACAAACAAAAATGGTTCTGAGAGTAGATTTGACAGCGGTGTTATTTCCCATCAGATTGCTTCAGGAATATTACATCAGATTCATCCGCTTCCAGTAGAAAATTAATCATTCAAATTGAAAATTTTTCTATCCAAAACCCGTTTTTACAATTCAGCATGCAAAAAATAAGGTCCGGTAAAAATTGAACTAATGATACGGAGATTGTGT
>JAWOIT010000009.1:0-20522 GCA_046484535.1 Pseudomonadota bacterium
GGTGGGCTGCCACACCTCGGTTACCGCATCGACCACCTCCACCGCATAGTCCGGCTCGGTCTGGCTGAAGCTCTCCGGGGAGTACTGGAAGCGCCAGTCGGTATCCGGGTACTTCGCCGCCTCGTCGCGCACCATCTTCGCTCCCTCGACGGCGATCGCCTTGATCCCCTCGCGGTCCATGCCGAAAACCCGTTCGCGCTGCACCGTGGAGGTGGAGTTGTAGACGTGGACGATCGCCCGATGAGCCCCCTTCAGCGCCTCAAAGGTACGCTCGATGAGGTGCCGGCGCGCCTGCACCAGCACCTGCACGGAGACATCCTCGGGGATTTGATCCTCCTCGATGAGCCAGCGCACAAAATCGTAGTCGTGCCGGCTGGCGGAGGGGAAGCCCACCTCGATCTGCTTGAAACCGAGCTTGACCAGCAGCGCCCACATCTTCTGCTTCTGCGCCACGTTCATCGGCTCGAGCAGCGCCTGGTTGCCGTCGCGCAGGTCGACGCTGGCCCAGATCGGGGCACGGTCGATGGTGCGGTTCGGCCACTGGCGATTTGCCAGCTGAATGGCCGGGGCGGGGCGGTATTTGCTGTGATCAAACGGTTTCATGCTTCAGCTCCTGTTGAATCTGGAAATCCCACCACTTCACCAAGAAGGTCACGAAGGTTGACTGGCAGTAAATATCACTTCGTGAAGTTCGTGGTGAATAGCGTTTCCCTCCCTTGTGGGGCGGTTGCCTGGCCGGCCCTTGTGGGGCCGGCTTTCGGCTGGCTTGCCCGCTTGTGGCGGACAGTTGAAAGATTAGGCCAAATCCCACGACAGATGTTTGCGTTTTCACCCCAAATGACGGCTTGTTACGCAACAATATATTGTTATTAACGCATTATTCCGCATAACTTGCTTATTAGCTCTTGATTGTCGGCAGATCGAGCCGGCGCGCTACCCCGATCCGCGCCACAAACCGCGTATCGTGGCTCACCACGATCAGCGCGCCCGGATAGGATTGCAACGCCTGCTCAAGCGCCTCGATGGCGATGAGATCGAGATGGTTTCCCGGCTCATCCAGCAACAAAAGCTCAGCCGGCCGGGGTACCAGCAGCAGCGCGGCGATAGCCAGCCTTACCCGCTCGCCGCCGCTTAGCAGCCGCACCGGCAGATTGAGGCGCGGCGGCGGCAGACCCACGGCATCCAGCCTGGCGTAACACTCATGCAAGGGCAGACCCGCGACCAAACGGCGGTAATTGCTCAGGCCGGTGTCTTCCGGCAGCAGAACGGAGAGGTGTTGATCGAGCCTCGCCACCGGCACCCTGTGCCGCACTGCTCCGGCCTGGGGGGATAGCTCGCCACTTAGCAGCTTTAGCAGGGTGCTTTTCCCGCTGCCGTTGGGCCCGCGCACGGCAAGCCTTTCGCCTTGCCTCAGCTGCAGGGAGAGCCCTTCAATCAGCGGCCTGTCTTCGCGATAACGAAAGCGCAGCACCTCGGCATGGAGGATGGGGCGGGCACCGGCCCCGCCCGGCTCGATGCGCTCCAGCGCAAGGCGCATCGCCCCTTGCGGATCATGCGCTGCGTGGAGCGTCTGTAATCGCATATTGGCCTGCGCCAGCCGCTCATCGGCCAGTTGCCGCAACCTGCCCTGTGTTCGCTCGCTTCTTTCCGCCTGACGATCGAGAAGCAGTGTTGACTGACTCCCGCTTCGCCGCTGCGCCTTGCCCATCGACGCTCGCCGCTGGTGTTTCTCCAGGTTGCGCTGGGCCTCGGCACGCCGGCGTTTAAGCCTCTGCTCCTCGGCGACAATCGCCGCCTGTTGCCGCCGGCGTGCCCGTTGCCGCAGCTCACGGTATTTCTCCAGGGTGCCATGAAAGCGGTGCAGGCCCCATGGCCCGAGATCGAGCAGGCTCTCTGCCAATGCCAGCAGCTGCCTGTCGTGACTGACAAGAAGAATACCGCCGCGAAACTCCCGCAGCAGGGCAATGAGAAGCTCGCGCCCCTCCCGGTCGAGGTGATTGCCCGGTTCATCGAGAATGAGATGATCCGGCTCCTGCAAGAGCAGCCGCACCAGGGCAAGCCGGGCCAGCTCGCCACCGCTCATGGCATCCACCCTGTCGGCGGGGTCCATGGCGGGGAGGCCGAAGCGCTCCAGCAGCTCCATCAACCGGGCGGGGAGGGTCCAGCTATCCGCCGCAAGATCAAAATCCTCCGCCGAGCCGTCGCCGGACTCAATGCGCCGCATGGCGCTGAATTGCGCGGCACGACCGAGAAACTCGCCAAGCAGGCAACCCTCGGGCGGTCTGGATCCCTGTTGTTGCAACAGGGCGATCCGCCCCCGGCGTATCAGTCGTGAATTCGCTCCGACAGGGGTGATCCCGGCCAGCTGGGCCGCGAGGGTGGACTTGCCGGCGCCGTTCTCACCGATAAGGGCGGTGATGCCGGAGCCCAGCGAGAAATCGAGGCCGCTATAAAGCGCCCGCCCATCGGGCAGGTGGTAGTGCAGATTGCCGGCGATCAGCCAGCTTTTCGAATGTGCCATGAACGATACTCTCCAACAGTGAAGGGATAACTGTGTACCGGGCGATGCCGGCGGAGAGGTGGTTGTTCATGGCGCTAGACTCCTGAGTGCGCCCCGCAGACGGGGCAGTAACTGATGAAATTTTAATCGTGAGCTTACACAGGCACAACACTGGCGGGGAATATTGGAATATATTGCCGCATTTACATACTATTCAGATATATTCTTTCAATATATCAACCCGGAATGAGATTCTATGGAACTCGACCGCTACGACCGCCGCATCCTCGAGGAGTTGCAAAAGGATGGCCGCATCAGCAACCAGGAGCTGGCCGAGCGCATCGGCCTCTCCCCCTCGCCCTGTCTGCGCCGGGTGCGAGCGCTGGAGGAGTCGGGGCTTATCACCGGCTACCGGACGCTGGTTGACGCCAAAAAGCTCGGCCTCGACCTGATGGCGCTGATCCACATCTCCATGGATCGCCATACCCCGGAGCGCTTCGCCAACTTCGAGGAGAAGATCGCCGCCCTGCCGGAGGTGCTGGAGTGCCTGCTGGTCACCGGCCAGGATGCGGACTATCAGCTCAAGGTGGTGGTAGCCGACATGGACGCCTTTCAGGCGCTGCTGCTGGAGAAGATCACCCGCATCGAGGGGGTCAGCGGCGTGCATTCGAGCTTCGTCCTGCGCCGGGTAGTCGACAAAACGGCGTTGCCTGTATGAATGGCTCACCGCAAAGGCGCCAAGTACGCAAAGGTTATTTACTGGGGGAGAATCGCGGCCGGGACGTCCGCTCCTACGGAGGTGGATTGTTATAGGAGCGACGGTCCCCGTCGCGATAAGCCAGTACAGCGTGATTTGTATGCGGGTATAACTGCCGGCCTATGCTCCGCCCTACATGGTGTTACTACATTATTTCTTTGCGCCCTCTGCGCCTCTGCGTTGATATCTTTTCCCTTATTCATGCCGCAGGGCATCAATGGGGTCGAGCCGGGCGGCCTTGCGGGCGGGGAAGTAGCCGAAGGCGACGCCGATGACCATGGAGAAGAGGAAGGCGAATAGCATCATCCCCGGCTCTACCACAAAGGGGATAGCCAGCGCTCCGGCGATGAACCAGGAGGCGCCGATGGCCAGGGTGATGCCGAACAGCCCGCCGATGGAGGAGAGCACCACCGCCTCGACCAGGAACTGGGTCAGCACGTCACGCTCCAGTGCACCGACGGCCAGGCGGATGCCGATCTCGCGGGTCCGTTCGGTGACCGACACCAGCATGATGTTCATAATGCCGATACCGCCCACCAGCAGGCTTACCGCCGCCACCGCGCCGAGCAGGGCGGTGAGGATCCGGGTGGTGCCGGTGAGGGTGCGGGTGATCTCCTGCAGGTCCATGACGTTGAAATCGTCCTCCTCGCCGGGGCCGATGCGGCGGCGCTCGCGCATCAGGTACTCCACATCCCTCAGCACGTCGGTGGTGGAGACCCCGTCGCGGGCGGAGATGTGGATACGGCTGATGTCACGGTTGCCGGCGATGCGGCGCCAGAAGGCGCGGATCGGCATGACGATGGCATCGTCCTGGTCCGAACCGCCGGCGGACTGACCCTTGCTTTGCAGCAGGCCGACCACTTCGCAGGAGACCTTCTTCAGACGAATGGCGCTGCCCACCGGGTCCTGGGCACCGAACAGTTTCTCCCGAATGGTCTCACCGATGACACAGACACTCTTGCCGCCGCGCAGCTCGCTGTCGGTGAAGTAACGCCCGGTGGCCGGCTCCCAGTTGCCGACGGTGAAGTAGCGGTTGTCGCTGCCGGTGACGCTGGTGCTCCAGTTCTCGTTGCCGTAGATGGCGGTGATCGGCTGGGAGGCGATGGGGGCCACCGCCGCCACGCCGGGCACCTCACGGGCGATGGCATCGGCGTCCTCCATCTCGAACGGCGCCCCCTGGGTGCGCTGGCCGTGGCCGAGGCGCTGGCCCACACGCATGAACAGCAGATTGCTGCCCAGGCTCTCGATCTGCTGTTTGACCTGAAGCGTGGCGCCACTGCCGAGGTTGACCATGATGATCACCGAGGCCACGCCGATGACGATACCAAGGGTGGTGAGAAAGGAGCGCATGACGTTGCGCCGGATCGAGCGCAGGGCCAACAGCAGAGCGTTCCACAACATCAGTGCCGCTCCCCGGTGAGTCTGTCCTCGGCCACCAGGCCGTCGACGAACTGGATGGTGCGCCGGGCATAGGCGGCGATCTCCGCCTCGTGAGTCACCATGACGATGGTGATCCCCAGCTCCCGGTTGAAGCGGGTGAGCAACTCCATGATCTCGTGGCTGCGGGCGGTATCCAGGTTGCCGGTGGGCTCGTCGGCCAGCAACAACGCGGGCCGGGTGACGATGGCCCGGGCGATGGCCACCCGCTGCTGCTGCCCGCCGGAGAGCTCGCCCTGGGTATGATCTTCCCAACCTTTCAGACCCACCTGATCCAGCGCCTCGCGGCTGAGACGGTGGCGCTCGGCGGCCGGTGTGCCGCGATAGAGCAGCGGCAGCTCCACATTCTCCCGGGCCGAGGTGCGGTTGAGCAGGTTAAAGCCCTGAAAGACAAAACCCAGGTAGTTGCGCCGGAGTAGGGCGCGCTGGTTGTGGTCCAGGCCGCCCACATCCACCCCCTTGAACAGGTAGTCTCCCCTGCTGGGGGTATCGAGGCAACCGACGATATTCATGCAGGTGGACTTACCCGAACCGCTGGGACCCATCACCGCGACAAATTCACCCGCATCGATGGCCAGATCCACCCCGCGCAACGCCTCCATCGCCGCGGCCCCCTGGCCGTAGACCTTGGTCACGCCCTCCAAACGGATGAGCGCTGTTTCGGCTTCGGCCATCAGTCGCCGACCGTCTCACTGTCGGTGATGAGCGCCATGCCCGGTTCAAGCTCCCCCTTGAGTACCTCGGTCATGATGCCGTTACCGGCGCCGACGGTGATGGGGATGGCCGTCGGTTTACCCGCCTTCAGGGTCCATACCGTGCGCTCCGGGCCGGTGGCCGGGGCGGGGCGTGCCTCACGCTGTGGTCGGCGGAACATCCGGCCAAGCAGGGTGCCCCCCTGTTGCTCCTCCGACTCTTTGAGCGGCTGCGGCGGGCTGTAGCGAAATACCGCATTGGGCACCAGCAGGGCATTCTCGATGTGGCGGGTCAGTATATCGGCCGTTGCGGTCATCCCCGGCAGCAGCTTTTGCTCGGGGTTGTCCACCGCCAGCACCGTCTCATAGGTGACCACCCCCTCGACCGTCTGCGGGGCGTGGCGGATCTGGGTGATAGTGGCCTCGAAACTTTGTCCGGGATAGGCATCGACGTTGAACTCGGCCTCCATACCCTCACGGATCTGACCGATATCCGCCTCGTCCACGGCCACCACCAATTCCATGCGGGTCAGGTCCTCGGCCATAATGAAGAGTTCCGGCGCCTGCAGCGAGGCGGCCACAGTCTGGCCCGGTTCAATCTTGCGATCCAGTACAATACCGTTAATCGGTGAACGGATGGTCGCCTTCTTCAGGTTGCTCTGATGACCGTCAAGCACCGCCTCGGCAATGGCCACCTGCGCCCGTGCGCCGGCCACCGCCGCCTTGGCCCGCTCGTAGGCGGCCACCGCGGCATCGACATCGTTCTCGGAGCACATCTGGCGCTTGGCCAGCTCCCGGCAACGGTTCATCGCCGCCCGTTTCTCCAACTCGGTGGCAAGGGTCTCCTGCACCCTCGCCTTGGCCGACAGCAGTGAAGCGCGCGCCTCGACGATGCGACTCTCCAGGGTCGAGGTATCGAGCCGGGCCAAAACCGTTCCCTCCTCAACCCGGTCATTGAAATCCACTTCGATGCTTTCGATGGTGCCGGAGAGCTCGCTGCCCACCACCACCTGGTTGAGCGGCTGCAGCGTACCGGTGGCGCTGACCTTGAGAAGCAGATCACCTCGCTCCACCGGGCGGGTCTCATAGCGCAGTTCACCGCCCTCATCGGAAGAGAAGGGGTTTACCACGATCACCAGCACGATCACTGCCGCCACCACACCGCCACGGATCAGCCACTTTGTACGCGGCTGGCTCTGTTTGCCGAGACCCAGAGTCCGGCTGACTTCACTTTGGTTTGTTGCCATTACGATTACCTGGTCACCATGACTTCGATGGTCTCTCTCCTTGCTGTTAATGGTGCGCCTGAACGGTCCTTCAAGCGCCTTGCTCCGACAGCGGTATCTGTAACTCTACACACAATCCGCCCCCGCCGCGGTTGTGGGCGGCGACTTTGCCGCCATGGGCCGCCACCACCTGACCGGTAATGGCCAGACCGAGGCCGTAACCGCCGCTGTCGCGATCCCGCGCCTCACCCACACGGGTGAAGGGCTCGAACATCGCCTCGAGCGCGGCCTCGGGCACACCCTCGCCCTGATCACAGACCCGCAAGAGCATGTGATCCTTTACCCTCTCCAGCCGGACCTCCACCGAGCTCCCTTCCGCGGTATGCCGCACCGCATTACGCACCACATTCTCCATCGCCGCACGCAGCAAGACCGGATCGCCATCCAGTGTTGCCCCACGTACAAGCTGCAACTGCACCCGCCGTCCGTGCGCCTGCGCCTCGAAATCCGCATCGTTAACGATGGTTTGCACCAGCGCCGCCACATCCACCGGACGGCGTTCCAACACCGACTGGCCCGACTCCAGCCGTGAGAGGGAGAGCAGGTTGCCCAGCAGCCGCTCCAGCTCGTCCGCCTCCTTCTCTACCCGCTGCAGAGCCTGCGTTGGATTATCGCTGCGCCCGGCCAACTCCAGCGCAATACGCAGCCGCGTCAGCGGAGAGCGCAGCTCATGCGAGACATCGCGCAGCAGCCGGCGCTGGCTTTTGAGCATCTCGCATAGCCGTTCGGCCATAATATCGAAGTCCCGTGCCAGGGCGCCGACTTCATCTCGCCCGCCTCCACCGACCCGCACGCTCAGATCCCCCTCGGCCAGGGCCTGGGCGGCGCGGCGCAGGCGACGCACCGGGCGGCTCAACAGCGCTGCCAGCGCGAGGCTGACCAGACCGGTAATAAGCAAGGCGATGGCAATGCGTACCGGCGGGGTCAGACGGTGCAGACGTCCCAGATCGACCACGCCGGCCAGGAACAGTTTCTCCTCATCTGTTATCACCGGCGCCACAATCAGATAGTGGCCGCGGCGCAACCGGTGCGCACCGGCATCGGGCGTGAACCCCTTTAGCGCACGGCGAAGCGGTGGAGATAACGGACGTCGGAAGTATGTCTCCCCTGTCTCGGTAATCAGGACTACCGGCGGCCCCTCTTCGTGACGCAGCCCATATAGCCAACGGCGCAGTGCGTCCGCTCCCCCCTCACGCAACAAGGTGGCAGCCGTCTCGGCATGGGCGCCCAGCCGGTGCTCGACACGCTCCAACTGATGATCACCCAGGCTGCGCTCACCCGCATACATCGCCACACCGAGCAGGATCAGCGTCAACCAGAAAGCGAAGAAGATTTTGCCGAACAGTGTGCCCATTAACTTTTTACATACTGGTAACCGGTGCCGCGCAGCGTATGGATACGCTGTCCCCCATCGGGAAGCGGTCCGAGCTTGCGGCGTATCTGCGCCATATGGGTTTCAATACGCCGGTCATTGGCCTGCAGCGGCCGCCCCAGCCCCTCCCTGGCGAGCACCTCCTTGCTCACCACCTTGCCGGCACCCGCCAACAGCAACTGCAGCAGGTTGAATTCGGCACCGGTCAGCGCCACCGCTTCACCGGCCACGGTGACATTGCGGCTGCCGGTATCCAGCACCAGATCACCGACCCGCATCAGCTCCGCGCTCTCCGCACCGGTCCGCCGCAACAATGCACGAAGACGCGCCACCAGCACCCGGGGGCTGCAGGGTTTGGTGACATACTCATCGGCGCCCAGCTCCAGTCCGACCACGGTATCGGTATCCTCGCCGCGTGCGGTCAGCATCAACACCGGTGCATTTACCGCAGGCTTTATCTGTTTCAACACATCAAAGCCGCTCATCCCCGGCATCATGACATCGAGGAGGATCGCATCCCATTCGGCGCTCTTCGCCCGTTCGACACCTTGCTTGCCGTCGTGCACACTCTCCACCGAGAAACCCTCACTCTCCAGGTATTCCCCCAGCAGCTCACACAACGGGCGGTCATCATCGATTAGCAGTATCTGTGGCATGGTTCGTCACTCAATCCTCACACCCCTATTCTCTGCCCCCCATCCCAACAGGAAAAGCCGAATTTCCCGCCATTTGCACTTCTTTGCATAACTTCATCCAACCCGACCCAACTTCTCATCCGCTGCAAGTAGACTCTACCCACACTCAGACAACCCACACAGGAGAAAGCTCATGAAACACTCCAAAAAAACCCTTGCACTCTTCCTTGCCGGCACCCTGATGCTGGGCGGCGCCGGCGCGGTGATGGCCTTCGGCGGTCATCACGGTAAAGGGGACTGCGGCCGACACGGCTCAGCCATGCCGGCGCTAAGCCAAATTGAGAGTCTGACCGACGAGCAACGCGGCGAGATCAAGGCACTGCTCAAAGAGCAGCGCAGCGGCATGCGTGAGCAGCGGGAGGCGATGCGTGAAAACCGCAAGGCGCTTCGCGAGGCGATGCAAGGCGACGCCGACACGAAGGCCCTGCAGGCCCTGGCCGACAAACAGGGAGAGCATGTCTCAGCGATGATCATGGCCCGCGCGCAGGTGCGTGAGAAAGTTTCAGCCATCCTCACCGAAGAGCAACGTGCGGAGCTGAAGCAGATTCGCCGGGAGAGCAAGCCGAACCGTCATGGTAAACACCATGATGGTGAGCACGGCTTCCGGTAGGGTCTCATTAAACAGCACAGGGGCCGAAAACGGCCCCTTTTTTTTACTGCCCCAGCTGCTGTTTGATACTCGCCACCTTGTCGTCCAGCGACTGCTCCTTGTCGGTGCGCGTGCCCACCGAAATCATCGACTGGATCCGCGGCGCCCCCATCCCATGGACCACCTCATGACAGCGACGCACCGCGGCGAAAACCGCCCCCCACTCACCCTCGATATTGGTGCCGTTGGCGTGCAGCTGGTATGTCAGCCCTGAGGCATCCAGCTCCTTCTCGCACGCGGCGATGTACCGGGATACCGACACATCGGTTCCGATCGGCACCAACTGCAGATTAACCAAGACCTTCATTGTCGTCCCCCTTGTCAAACACTCCATCGCGCCCTGCCTGAGAGTGTAGTCGAGCCCCCGCCGGTTATTCGCCGGACCGCTTCAAAAGCGGAATCGATCCTTGCCCTGCGGCAGCTTGTCCCCGGTGATTTTCTTGCGTTGAGGCGGCTTTCTGTCCCGGCCTGGCGGGGCACCCTTTTTGCCGCCGAGAGCGTTCATTGCGGTTGCCGAGCTGATCACGAACAACAGGGCAAAGACAAAAACCAGCAGAAAAATGGTAAAACCACTCCAGCCTTCGCTCTTTTCATCCTTGTCATCGATCGACGCTTCCACCTGCGCCGACTCGGATACAGGGGCATCGCCGCCGTAGCACAGGGGCATACCACCGACACAACCGATCACAACGAATAGCTTCAATAACTTAAACATGTGACATTTACCTCGCACCCCACATGGGCATAGGTGCCAAACAGTTCTCATTCTCCATATCATACAGCCCCGGCACGCGCATAAGGCTTGTCACACCGATTATTTTTTCGTACTAATAGTAGATTCCTGCGTGCGCATACCGGATAAGCGCCATAACAATAAGATAAGGAGATGGATTGATGGCAGAACTGTTCTCACCGGCCTGGATGCAAACACTCCAGACAAAATGGAATGCCACCGGCAGCATTGTCGAACCCCTGCAAAAGGCCGGTTTTTCAGCCCGCATCGGTTACGGTTTCAAAAACGAAGCCACCCCTCGCGGCATTCTGGTGATCGAAAACGGCCGGGCGCTGATGGCCGGTGAATTCGATGGCGGCGAACTGGACTGGGATTTGCGCGCCACGCCTGAAAAGTGGGCCGCTTGGATCGAAGAGGGCTTTGGCCTGACCAAGCTTGGGCCGGCTGTTGCAACCGGTGCCCTGCAGTTTGTCATCGGCAACTACCGGCAGATGATTCGTAACCCTTCGCTCAGCAACCCTTTTTTGCTGCACTTCGATCTGATGAGCGAAGTGGGGGCCGGCTGATAGTCAATCGGCCGGCCCCTAATGCGCTGCGAATGGCACCTGTCCTGTTCGCAGCGACTATCCCCACAGCCTCTCACTCACCTCCCGAGACAGCTCGGTGTTGCTTAAGACTTTCTCTGTATCCACAACCAGGGAATAGGACTTTTCCTCCTCCGCCAGGGGCTCCCAGCCATCCAGCTGGTGCTCCAATACGGCAAGATCCGCATCGGACGCCCCCTTTCCCCGGCTGACTATACGCCGTCTCAACTCAATCGGCCGTGCCGCGAATTCTACTATCAGGCAGGGCACCGCATGCCTGCGGGCAAGTTGCACGAAGCGTTCGCGCTGTGAACGGCGCCGGCAGACCGCATCGATGATCACCGGGTATCCGGCATCCAGCACTATCTGCGCCAGCTGCAGCAGCCGGTCATAGGTACGCTCACCGGCCTCGGTAGTGTAGATCCCTCCACCGGGCGGCGCCCGCCCATCCTCTTCGGCACGCATGCCGAACAGCCGCTTGCGCTCCACATCCGAGCGCAGGCGGATCGCCCCCAGCCGCTCAAGCAGCGCACCGGTTAACGTGGTTTTGCCGCTGGCGGACATCCCCCGGGTGATAACCACCCCCCGCTTTTCGGATTCGGTAAAACCCTCGGCAATCGCCAGATAGTCATCAAATTCCCGTTGCGCCTCAACGTCGTTTGCGCCAACGTCGTCGCTCTGGCCCCAGCGGATCGCCGCCACCTTTGCCCGCACCAGCGCACGGTAAACCAGATAGAGGGGCAAGAGGGCGAGCGCCTCATAGTCTCCGGTGATCTGCAGATAGTGATTGAGAAAACGCCGCGCCAGAGCAGGTTCGTCACGCGCATACAGGTCCATCACCAGGAAGGCGACTTCGCTGATCACATCGATCCAGCGCAGATGAGGGTTAAATTCGATACCGTCAAAGGCTATCGCCTCACCGTCGATCCACGCCAGGTTGCGAAGGTGCATATCCCCATGGCATTCACGCACAAAACCCCGGCGCTTGCGTGCCTCGATCAGCGCTTTGTGCCCGGTAAAAGCGTCTCTGCTCCAACGCTCGAGTGCCGATAGGCGCGCATCCCGGTCTGCATCCGGCAGGTGCTCGCGGATTTGTGAGAAATTCTCCGCCATCGGTTGCCACACCTGCCCGGGTCCGCCGAACTCACTCTCTGCACCGGCGACGTCGACACGCTGATGGAACGTGGCGGCCATATGCGCAAAGGCGTCGATATGCGACGGTCGCAGCTCGCCATTTTCCAGCATGCGATCCAGCTGGGCCTGCTGCGGAAACCGCCGCATTTTCACGGCATACTCGATGATATTCTCCTGCGCCTCCAGTACAGGCGCATCGGGTTCACCGCCGATGGCAATGGCCTTCAGATAGATATCCGGGGCCAGACGCCGGTTCAGACGGATCTCCTCCTCACAGTAGAAGCGGCGTTTTTCCAGTGTGGAAAAATCGAGGAAACCCAGATCGAGCGGTTTTTTTATTTTGTAGACATAGTCACCGGCCAGGATTACCCATGAGATATGGGTCTCTATCAGTTCGCAGCGGGAGACCGGGTGGGGGTAGCGCTCCGGCCTTAACAGCGCGTCGATCAGTACAGAGTGCATCTCGTTATCGCTCCGTTTGGCGTGGAAAACGCTGCCGTTACTGCCAAAGCCTGACATCAGAGGTAGTCAAACCCCTATCACAATGGTTCCGTGTTATTCCTGTTGCGCTGGTCTCAGGAGAAGAGAGCCTATCGATTTGTTCAGTCTACCCCTGACCAAGCAGGATGAAAGGAAGGCTCGAAAGGTAGAGCACGACGAGAATCGCCACAATGTAGAGCAGAAAACGGATCGGATCGCCTCGAAACCGATCGACCAGGCTCTCGAGCTTGCCCGCCGCCTTCAGCCTCTCATACTCCTCCCGGGCGAGCCGGTAGCGCTCCTGCTGATAGCGGTCGATAAGCTCAACGGCCTGCTGCAGTTGCGACTCATCCTTCAGCCATATGGCTGCCAACGATATCCCCCAGCGACCCGCCGATGTCTCATAGTAGTCGATACGGTTTTCATCCAGCAGTTCGCGGATATCCTGCGCCTCGTCCTCCGGCACACCATTTAGCTTGAACAGTAGCCGGGCCATCAGTCGGTCAGGAATTTATCCAGTTCAGCGGGGATCTCCGGGCGGCCGCGCGGGCCGATAGCGGTGCCGATGATCTTGGCATTGAGGATCGGCTGTTTATCGGGCAGCCGGAAAATATCCTGATAGAAGGCGAACTTCAGCTTCGATTCGCGCTTCATATTCACGGCGACGATAAAGTCGTCCCCGCTCTGCAGCGCCTGTTTGTAGTCGAGCTCGGCGCGTACCACCACCAGATTGATCCCCTTTTTCGCCAGCCCGGCAAAGTCGATCCCCATCTGCTTGAGATAGACATGTCGCGCATGTTCCAGATAATTTTGGTAAATGCCGTTATTGACGATGCCCTGAATATCACACTCATAGTCCCGGACATGCATTTCCAGCGAAAATGCGTAGCCTTCCATATTTTCCCCCTTCGCCATTGGTTACACCCTGCCGATTGATTATAGGGAAACGAAGATCTCACCGCCAACTGAACTGCAACGTTGAGTGCAACACGGTATCCTGTACGACCGAGCCCTTGATACTCTGATCGCTTATGAACAAACGCTTCTGGGTCAACATCGATCCCTTCAGTACGGCGATGGTCACCGCCGCCATCGAGTCCGGTGCCGAGGCGGTGGTGGTGCCCGAAGGCAGGCATGAGGAGAGCCGGCGTCTGGGCCACATCGCCACTATCGCCGCCGACGGTGATCTGCAGTGGGGACGCGAGGTGCAGCGGATACGCATCGACTCTCAGGAGGACGAGGAGCGTGTCTCGCCCGCCATGCTCAACATTATCGACAACGGCGACTGGACCATCATCCCGCTGGAGAACCTGCTGGCCAAACACCGGGGCAACCTGATCCAGACCGTGCACTCGGCAGAGGAGGCGAAAATCGCCCTGCAGGTGATGGAACGGGGCGCCGATGGCATCCTGCTGGTCACCGACGACCCCGCCGAGGTACGACGCACCGCACAGGTCATGCAGGCGCTCAACACGGTGGCGATCCCGCTGCAGACCGCCCGCATCACCGCCACCCGCCCGGTGGGCATGAGTGATCGCTGCTGTATCGACACCACCAGCCTGTTGCCGCCGGGGGAGGGGCTGCTGGTCGGCAACACCGCCGATGCCCTGTTCCTGGTGCACAATGAGAATGTGGATAGTCCCTATTGCGCCGCACGCCCCTTCCGTATCAATGCCGGGGCGGTGCACGCCTATACCTTGCAACCGGACAACCGCACCCGCTATCTGGCGGAACTGAGCAGTGGCGATACGGTGCTCGGTTGCGACCCACAGGGCAGGGCCCGCAGCGTGGTGGTGGGACGCAACAAGATCGAACGCCGCCCGATGCTGCTGATCAGTGCCGAGAACAGCGAGGGGAGGGAGGTCTCCCTGATTATGCAGAATGCGGAGACCGTTCGCCTGACCGGTCCCGCAGGGGAGCCGCTTTCGGTGACCGCCCTGCAGCCCGGGGATGAGGTTCTCGCCGCCTTCTTCGCCAAAACCGGCCGCCACTTCGGCCATGCGCTGGAGGAGAGCATCGAGGAGCGCTAATCGCTCTTCCGGTGCGGCCCTGCTCGCCGCCAGATCAGCTCCCCGTCGCGCAACACCTCCCTGACCCGATGGTAGGGCACGCTGTGCAGGGCGCCCTCGTCATCAACCACGCGGAATGCGAAATGGTCGTTCGCATCGAACAACAACTCCCGGAAGCGTACCCGGATGATGCGTTGCGCCACCCTGTCGTAATAACCGACGGTTAAATCCGCCGCTCCGAACTCGGGGTCCCAGCGGATACGGTTAAACAGCTCGTGGATCGGGGTCATGGCTCGATGCAAGAGGGGCCGGCCCGCGATAGATTTCCAGCTCCAGGGTATGCCCCGGCAACGCCGCCCGCTGTAGTGGTCGGGCTGAGGGGACCCCCGCCTGCAACCACTGCGGCGCCATGTTGGAGCCGTAGGCGAAGTAGAGCAGCTCTTCTTTATCGTCGTTCATAATATTAGGCTAGCGCATCCCACGGCGGCCGCTCACCCAGCCGTTCGGCGATAAAATCGATAAACACCCGCACCCGCAGCGGCAGGTGACGACGGGAGGGGTAGAGGGCATAGGCGGCGCTCTGTTCAGCGGAATAATCATCCAGCAACGGTTGTAATCGCCCCTCGGCCAGTTCCCGGTGGCAGATAAAGGTCGGCATCACCGCAATACCCAGTCCGGCCAGCGCCGCCTGCAGCAACACATCGCCGTTATTCGCCCGCATGCGCATTCGCGGACGCACGCTATGGGCCATCCCCTTGCGATCGAACAGGGTCCACTGTCGCTGGTCCGTAAGATGGCCATAGTTCAAACCGAGGTGGCGATTCAAATCCTCCGGCCGCCGTGGAAGGCCATACCTGGTCAGGTAATCCGGGCTGGCGCAGAGCACGGTCTGTACCGGCGCCAACCGTCTGGCCACCAGCGAGGAATCATCCAACCTGCCGATGCGGATCGCCAGGTCCACCCCCTCTTCAAGCAGGTTGATCTGCCGGTCCTCCACATCCAGATCCAGCCTCACCTCCGGGTACAGATACATGAATTCATTGAATATCGGCATCAGGTGCCGCAGGGTAAAAGAGAGGGGCGCCGCCACACGCAACAGGCCATGTACCTGCTGCTGCTCGCTGCTCAGGCTCTGCTCGGCCTCCTCCAGTTCATCCAGGATACGCAGGCAGCGCTCGTAGAACCGGCGCCCCGCCTCGGTCAGGCTGATGCGCCGGGTGGTGCGCTGCAGCAGCTGTACCCCCAGCCGGTTCTCCAGCTCCTGCAGGCGGCGGCTGACCGCCGATTTGGCCAGCCCCAGCCGTTCCGCCGCGGCGCTGATGCCGCCGCTCTCCACCACCCGTACGAAGCTCTGCATCTCATCAAAGCGGTCCATATTGTTCACCTAAGCGCAACAGTCTTTTCGTGAATATCATGTTTATCCTGAATTTAGCAACACTATAATCAACTTCAACAGCCGGATATCGACGAGGGACAGACCATGGACCAGACCACATCACCCATACGCCGTGTCGAACGGATCGTTAACGGCCATGAGACCTCCGACGGGGCAGGGGTACGCCTGCGGCGTATCCTCGGCGGGCCGGAGCTGGATATGCTCGATCCCTTTCTTCTGCTCGACGCCTTCCGCTCCGACGATCCGGATGACTATATCGCCGGTTTTCCGCCCCATCCCCACCGCGGTTTCGAAACCGTCACCTACCTGCTGGCAGGGACGATGCAGCACCGCGACAGCGCCGGCCATGCCGGGGTTTTGCGCGCCGGCGGGGTGCAATGGATGACCGCCGGCAGCGGCATCGAGCACTCGGAGATGCCGCAACAGGAGCATGGGCTGCTCTCCGGCTTCCAGCTCTGGGTCAACCTGCCTGCGGCCGAGAAGATGCAGGCGCCACGCTACCAGGAGTTTGAGCCGGAGCAGATCCCGTTGGAGAGAATGGATAACGGCGCCGAGGTGCGGGTAGTCGCCGGCACCACCGGCAACGGTACACGCGGTCCGGTGGCGCAGATCGCCGCACGTCCGCTCTATTTCGATGTCAGCCTGCCCGCCGGTGCCGACTACAACGAGGCGGTCCCCTCGGGCCATAACGCCTTCGTCTATGTCATCAGCGGCGCGGTAGAGATCAGCGACACCCGGGTTTGCGCAGGCAGCCTTGCCGTGCTGGGGCAGGGCGAGCGGTTGACGCTACGGGCCACCCCGTCCGACGCTCGGTTTTTGCTGGTGGCAGGCCGGCCTTTCAATGAACCGGTGGCCCGCTCAGGCCCGTTTGTCATGAATACCCGTAACGAAATCGAACAGGCCTATGCGGATTACCGTAGCGGCCGCTTCGGCCGGGTGGGTGAGAGCTGATGCGTTGGCGTAACAATCGTGAAAGCTGGGGCCTTATCGCTATCACACTGCACTGGCTGGTGGCCGTGACGGTGATCGGCCTGTTCGCCCTGGGGCTCTACATGACCAGCCTCGGCTACTACGACCCGTGGTACCGCAAGGGACCGGATCTACATCGCAGTGTCGGCGTACTACTGTTTGTGGTGGTTGCGCTTCGTCTGCTTTGGCGCTTTATCAGCCCGCCACCGGCGCCGCTGCCCGACCACAAAGCTTGGGAGCGGCATCTTGCCGTGATCGTCCATGCTGTGCTCTACCTGCTGCTCTTCGCCGTGATGATCAGCGGCTACCTCATCACCACCGCCGACGGGCGTGCCGTTGAGGTGTTTGGCCTGTTCAGCGTCCCCGCCACCCTCACCGGCGAACAGCAGGAAGATATCGCCGGCGTCATGCATCTGTGGCTGGCCTGGACACTGATCATTCTCTCGCTGCTGCACGCGGCCGCGGCACTCAAACACCACTTTATCGACCGGGATCGCACTCTCAGGCGCATGCTCGGACTTAAATCCTGACCTTTAACTGACAAAGGAGTCATACCATGAAAAAACTGTTTTTTGGCTTGCTGGCCCTGGGCCTGACCGGCCTTCCGGCCCAAGCGGCCGATTACCTCATCGACACCAAGGGGGCGCACGCCTTTATCCAGTTCCGTATTCAGCATCTGGGGTACAGCTGGCTTTACGGCCGCTTTAACGACTTCGAGGGCACATTCAGCTATGACGAGAAGAATCCCGAGAAGGCCGGCGTTACGGTTACCATCGACACAGCCAGCATCGACAGCAACCACGCCGAACGCGACAAGCACCTTCGCGGGAAAGATTTCTTTGATGTGAACAAGTATCCGCAGGCGAAATTCGTCAGCACCGGCTATCGTGAAACCGCCGAAGGGAAAGGTGAGCTTAGCGGCGAGCTGACCCTGCACGGCACCACCCGCCCGATCACCATCGATGTCACCCAGGTGGGCGCCGGTGACGATCCGTGGGGCGGTTATCGCCGCGGCTTCTACGGCACCACGGTGATCAAACCCGCCGAGTTCGGCATGGACTACGACCTCGGACCCGCCTCCAGCACGGTTGAGCTGATGCTGTCGGTGGAGGGCATCCGCCAGTAACACCCTTCCCCCGGAGGGCTTTATTTGACCGCCCAAACGGCGGTCTTTTTTTGTCCGCAAAAAGCGAAATTTCCCCCAAGGACTAAAGACTTGCCTGCATACCCGACGGAACAGCGGAACCGGACGGTTTGAGGCCCGCCAGTGTCTTGAGCAAAGCATCCTCTGATATGGGTTTGATCAAAAACTCGTTAAAGCCGGCATTCAGAATCGCCTCGCGCTGCTCCGGAAACGCATGCGCCGTTACTGCGATAAGCGCCGGCGCACCTTTATTCATCGCTCTGATCTCATCGGCCACATCAAAACCGGAGATATCCGGCATTTGAATATCCAGCATCACCACATCAAAATTCTGTTCTTGTATTATTTGCAGTGCTTCGTAACCGCTTTTCGCAACACTTGAAGCGATCCCGTTATTTTCAAGAAACGTTGTCAACACCAACCGGTTAACCTCATTGTCATCCACAACCAGGATCTTAAGATGCTGCAGTGACGAATTGTCCTGTGATTCTCTATCGTCTTCCTCTGCTGAAATTTCCTCTCCACAGGCAAAGAGCAACTCAAAACGGAAACAAGAGCCGACACCCGGCTCACTCTCCACAGTGATGTTCCCACCCATTTGCTGCAGCAGGTTCTTGACGATCGCCAAGCCAAGTCCGACGCCATCGTTCCGGCGAGCCTCAAAACTCTCGACGCGGGTAAAGTTGTCGAACAGGGTTGAGAGCGCCTCCTCGGGTATACCGATTCCAGTATCCTCGACATCAAACCGGAGCACCACTCTTCCTTCCGCTTCGCCTTTCCTGGTTATTTTCAGGTTTACCTGACCTTGCTCTGTATATTTCAATGCATTGGATAACAAATTGCTGACAATCTGGCGAAGCCTATTGGCGTCTCCGATGAGCCATTCCGTCACGTTTTCATCAATGCTGAAATCCAGCCGCAGATTTTTTCTTTCCGCCACCGGCTTGAGTATCGCCATTACCTCACCAATCTCCGTGCGCAGCGAGAACGGCTCCTCGGTAAGCTTCAGATGGCCCGCCTCGATCGAGGTGATATCAAGGATGTCGTTGACGATATTCAACAGATTATCGGCCGATTTGCTGATTTGGTTGGTAAAAACCTGCTGCTCGGGAGTCAGCGCCTTCTTGTCCAAAATGGAGGCAAAACCGATGATGCCGTTAAGAGGGGTGCGCAACTCATGGCTGACACTGGCCAAAAACTGATTTTTTACCTCACTGGCGCGTTCGGCTCGCTCCTTGGCGTTGACCAGCTTTTCCTCCATACGTTTGCGCTGCTCAATCTCAATCGTCAAGCCCCGGTTGGCATCCTCGACCTGTTCATTGGATCGTTTTAACTTTTCAACCAACTTTTCGTTATCCAGCCACAGGAGGAAATTTTTTCTGATCACTGCACTATAGCTCTTCGCCACCGACAGCAAAAACAGCATAAAAATCACGGTTTGCAGCAGCATCCCCTCGGTAAACGGTTCATTCTGCAGGGCCATTGTAATCGTAATGGGTGTCAGCAACCCGAGGATACCGACGGCATAGGCCTTAAACACTACGCCGCGAGTAACAATCCCACCGGCTGACATGCCGCCAAGCATCAGCAAAGTCAGCAATTGATAGACCTGATCCTCCACCAGGAAACTAATCGGCCCGATCATTCCCCAGGAGAAATCCTGGACCATGGTCAGGTACACATAACCGTTGATCCAGGCCTTGCTGTTCTTAATCTCATCCGCGCGACGGTAGGCCCAGGCGGCAAGCAAAAGAGCGAAATTGGGGATAAGGTTGACTGCCGCCCAGATAAGTAAGATGTGTTCCGGGAGCTTGCCCCAGAAAAAATAGAGCACGACGCCGAGCAGGGCAAACAGGCTGAAACTAACCAATGGCGCCTGTTTATACAGCAGGGTGGACAGCTCTTTGTCCAATTTTCTATTCATCTTCTGCGGAATACCACTGTAGTTGTGGTACCAGTCTCCTGCGTGCTGATACATTTCCATGTATTGTGTACTCCGCTTCCTTTCGGTATGGGTTGCTTTAATTAGTCGGCTTGCCCGCTAACACTGTCTTGGCGCTGCCGTATAAATTCCAGCAGGGAAGGGAACACGTCCCGCACCGATTCCCTACCCCAATATGGAGCCTGGAGGCCGTAGTCTTTAAGCACATACAGCCGATGCCGCGCGCCTTCAGTTGCTCGTAACAACGGCTATTGGGGTCGGTCAAGACACGATTTTGATCGCCGGTAACAAACATAATCGGGGTTTTAGTCTTCTCACCGGTCTTCAGTCAGGGAGAACGGCGTGACGGCTATCGCCATCGTGCATCGTCACTGCGCGGCCACCCGTTGAGACCATCTTCGCTACATGACGATGGTAATTCAACCCCGTGCCGTTAAATAGTTCCGACAGACGACAGCGGCGGCAGACGCCGCGCGCTCATAAAAGTGGAGTGCCTGGCGGCCGCTTCACCACGTCACGCAGAACATCTGACAGAACGGCTTCCTACACGGTGAAATAGGCCGATAAGCTTAAAAATCAGCGCTTCGCGACTCAATTCCTCGCCCCGCGCTCAGCCCGCCTTCCCCAGCCGGTACGCCTCCATCAGCGCCTCCCGCAATTTGGGTTCCCGCTCCAGATCCTCCACCCCAAGGTGACGACGGGCAACCCCCTCAAGCGCACTCATCTCCCTGCTCTCCATCCGG
>JAWOIT010000035.1:0-29676 GCA_046484535.1 Pseudomonadota bacterium
CGGGAAGTCGAAGGAAAGCGTGAAGAAGTTCATCTCGGGGCCATCGGTCTACATCTGCAACGAATGCGTCTCCCTTTGCAACGAGATCCTGGCGGAGGAGGAGGAGCGGGAGGCCGTAGAAGGCCACGTGCCCAGCCCCACCCCCATGGCTATTCCAGAAGGCTTCATTGAGATCGAAGTCGGCGGAAATGGCGGTACCGATCAGCAGAATAAAGAGATCGGCCACCTCCTCCGCCAGCTGCTCCTTGGGTTTGCCCTTGGTGATGGCCGCCCCGATCTCCCCCAACTCTTCCGCCATGAGCGCCATGCGGTAGGTCAGCTCTTCCCCGCCCCTGTTTTTAAAGTCGTGCTTATCATGGAAGGCCTGCACGGCCTCGAGCATGGCACGATAAGAATCGGAGTTGTAATCAGCCATTCGGGTACTCCTTGATAAAATATTCACCGCAGAGGCGCGAAGACGCAGAGGTTGGTTTGAAGCGATATCAGGTTAATACCGGATATGGCTGATTAGTATAACCCTTGAGGATTTCGTCAGCAGTTGCTTTGCGCCTCTGCGCCTTTGCGGTGAAAAAAATTAACCCTGCAGCTGTGACAGATCGGCGACTTCGAGGAACAGATTGCGCAGTCGGTTGAGCAGCGCCAGGCGATTGGCGCGTATCACTGCATCGTCCGCCATGACCATGACCTCATCAAAGAAATTGTCGACCACCTGGCGAAGACCGGCCAACTGTTTGAGGGCGGCTTCGTAATCCCGCGCAGCAAAGAGCGGTGCTACGGTACCTGCCATCGTCTCGACCTTATCATGCAGGGCCTTCTCCTCCGCTTCCTGTAACAGGGCGGTATCGACCTTATCGAAGATCGCCTCATCGGTCTTTTTCAGGATATTGCCTATGCGCTTGTTGGCCGCGGCCAGAGATTCGGCCTCCTCCAGGGCGCGGAAAGCGGTCACCGCCTTGATCCGGGCATCGAAATCGAGCGGATGGGTCGGACGTTGGGCGAGAACCGCCTCGAAGGTATCCGGGGCGACCTTAAGGTCGTGATAGTAGGCCTTGAGACGGCCCATCATAAAATCGAAGACCTGTTCGACTGCTTGATCGTTGTCAAAGAGCCCCTTATTGGCATCGGCTGCCCGGGCAAGCATCTGCTGCAGATCGATATCGAGCTTTTCCTCGATGATGATACGCAGCGCCCCAAGTGCGGCGCGGCGCAGGGCGAAGGGATCCTTGTCGCCGCTGGGGACCTGACCGATGCCGAAGATGCCAATCAGGGTATCGAGTTTGTCGGCGATGGCCACCGCCTGACCGGTCCTGCTCTGAGGCAGGGTATCGCCGGCGAAGCGGGGCATGTACTGTTCGTCCAGCGCAACAGCCACTTCGTCCTGTTCGCCGTCGTGGGTGGCATAATAGCGGCCCATGATCCCCTGCAGTTCCGGGAATTCGCCGACCACCTCGGTCATTAAATCACATTTCGCCATTAACGCGGCGCGTTCGGCCAGCTTGGGATCGCCGCCGATAACATCAGCGATATTATGGGAAATAGTGGCGACTCGTTTTGATTTGTCGGCAATGGTACCTAGCTGTTTCTGAAACACCACGCTGTCGAGGCTATCGAGACGAGACTCGAGGGTCTGTTTTCGGTCCTGGTTCCAGAAAAAGTCGGTATCGCTAAGACGTGGGCGGATGACCCGTTCGTTGCCCTTGCGGACATAGTCCGGCCGGCGGCTTTCGATATTGCTGACGGTAATGAAGTTGGGCATCAGATTGCCCTCGCCGTCGACCATATGGAAGTACTTCTGGTGGCCCTTCATCGCCGAGATCAGGCACTCGGGGGGCACTTCGAGAAAGCGTTTATCGAAGCTGCCGACCACCGCCAGCGGCCATTCAACGAGTCCGGTGACCTCGTCGAGCAGGTCATCATCGATGACTGCCTTACCGCCTGCTTTTTCCGCTTCCTCCATCACCTGGGCGCGGATCGCCTCGCGGCGGGCGGCAAAGTCGGCCATGACATGGCCGGTAGTCTCCAGGATGGGGGCATAGGCGGCCGGCTCCCCCAGATAGATCGGATCCGGATGGTGGAAACGGTGACCGTAGGTATCGCGGCCTGATTTAACACTCAGCACCTCGGTATCGATCACATCATCACCGAACAGCAGCACGACCCAGTGCACGGGGCGGACAAACTCGGCGTCGAGATCGCCCCAGCGCATGCGCTTGGGGATGGGCAGTTTGTGCAGGGCATCGGTGAGGATCGCCGGGATCAGCTCGGCGGAGGGTCGGCCTGTCTGCGTAGTGCGATAGACCAGCCACGCGCCCTTTTTGGTCTCCATGGTGTCGAGCTGATCCGGGGACACGCCGCAGGAGCGGGCAAAACCCTCCGTGGCCTTGGTCGGATTGCCGTCCTCATCGAAGGCGGCGGCAACGGCCGGACCGCGGCGTTCCACCTCTTTATCGGCCTGGCACTCATCCAGCTGTTTGACAAGGACCGCCAGGCGGCGCGGGGCGGCGAAGGATTCGACCTCGCCGAAATCCAGCTCGTCCTTTTTAAGGCCCTCGCTGATGCCGGTGGTAAAGGCGTTGGAGAGTTTCAACAGCGCCTTCGGCGGCAGCTCTTCGGTACCGATTTCGATCAGTAAGTCTTTTTTGTTACTCATTTAATAAACCTTTTATTGCCACAGAGATCACAGAGGTCACGGAGTACGGCGTATCCAACCTTTGTGTCTGGTGGGCAAATTTATAAACTGAGGCGTTTAATACCGTTGACTAAACGCTTTTCTCCAAAATTTATCAACAATGCTCGGTGTAAACCCGTTGCCTTGAGATAGGACAGGGTTTGAGCTACAGCCACATCAGGCAAAGAGCGCTGGGATTTAAGTTCTATTATGACTTCTGACTCGACCAAGAGATCCAGTATTTGCCCGCGTATTTGCTTGCCTTTGTAATTGACGCTAACTGAGATCTGACGCTGGTAGTTCACTCCTCGTAGCTCAAGTTCATGGCACAAAGCCTCTTCATATATCGATTCCAAAAGGCCTGGCCCTAATGCACGGTGTACCTCAATCGCTGCAGCAATGATCTTGCTAGTAAGTTTCGTGTCGTCCATGACTTCATTCCTCTGTGCGCTCTGTGGCTAATTCGCTTTTCCCTTCAGCATCGGGAAGCCGAGATTCTCCCGTGCCTCGTAATAGGCCTGTGCCACCGCGCGGGCCAGTGCCCGGACGCGCAGGATATAGCGCTGGCGCTCGGTGACCGAGATGGCGTGGCGGGCGTCCAGTAAATTAAAGGTGTGTGAGGCCTTGAGTACCTGCTCGTAGGCGGGCAGCGGCAGACCGGCCTCGATCAGCTTGTTGGACGCCTTCTCGCACTGATCGAACAGTTTGAAGTTAAAGTCGGTATCGGCGTGCTCGAAGTTGTAGGTGGACTGCTCCACCTCGTTCTGGTGGTAGACATCACCGTAGGTGATGGGGCCGTCGGAGCCGTGGGTCCAGACCAGATCGAAGACGCTTTCGACCCCCTGCAGGTACATGGCGATACGCTCCAGGCCGTAGGTGATCTCCCCGGTGACCGGTTTGCAGTCGAGGCCGCCGACCTGCTGGAAATAGGTGAACTGAGTCACCTCCATGCCGTTGAGCCAGACCTCCCAGCCCAGGCCCCAAGCGCCGAGGGTCGGGGACTCCCAGTTGTCCTCGACGAAACGGATATCGTGCTCCAGCGGGTCGATGCCCAGCATCTTCAGTGAGCCCAGGTAGAGCTCCTGAATATCCAGCGGTGAGGGTTTGAGGATCACCTGGAACTGGTAATAGTGCTGCAGACGGTTGGGATTCTCGCCGTAGCGACCGTCGGTGGGTCGGCGCGAGGGCTGCACATAGGCGGTGCTCCAGGGCTCCGGGCCGATGGCGCGCAGGAAGGTGGCCGGATGGAAGGTGCCGGCGCCCACTTCCATGTCCAGCGGTTGCAGGATCACACAGCCCTGCTCCGCCCAATATTGCTGGAGTGCGAGAATGAGCCCCTGAAAGGTCGAGACGTCTGCTGAATTCGTTCCGCTCAAGGTGATTCCTTTTAAATGTTCCGCTGCAAAGCCGCACATTATAGCTTGCCATAAGCGCCTGATAACAGGGGGCTAAACGGCTTTCAACGCAAAGGCGCAAAGACGCAAAGGGCGCAAAGTTGTTTGATGAACAGTTACTTGCTCTGCTTATATGGTGTATGTTCCGTAGAATTATAACTATTACAATGGGTTATAAGTATCAAACAGATGCTTTCGGTAGCTGTGCCGCAATGCAGCAAACGAACAGAAGCACTGTTATCCTTTGCGCTCTTAGCGTCTTTGCGCCTTTGCGTTTAAGGCTTTTAATGGGATCTAGTTGACCGTTAGTGTAAAATTGACGTCAATTCTCCACAGCAGTCTCGATTTTCCATCCATGACGCAACAACGCAAAGCGGTCGCCCTTATCTCCGGCGGCCTCGATTCCATGCTCGCCGCCAAGGTAATGCTCGAACAGGGTATCCATGTCGAGGGCATCAATTTCTTTACCGGTTTCTGTGTCGAGGGCCATACCCACGCCATCCGCAAGAAGGACAAGGCGAAGCCCAAGCGCAATAACGCCCTCTGGTCGGCCGAGCAACTGGGGATCAAGCTGCACATCATTGATATTGTGGAGGAATACAAGGATGTGTTGCTCAACCCGAAGCACGGCTACGGCGCCAACATGAATCCCTGCCTGGATTGCAAGATCTTCATGGTGAACAAGGCGCTGGAGTGGGCGGAGAAGAACGGCTTCGACTTTATTATCACCGGCGAGGTGATCGGTCAGCGTCCCATGTCCCAGCGCAAGGAGACCATGCCGGTGGTGGCGCGGGAGTCGGGCGCCGAGGATCGCCTGCTGCGGCCGCTTTGCGCCAAGAACCTCCCCCCTACCCTGCCCGAGCGCGAGGGCTGGGTCGATCGGGAGAAGCTCTATGACTTTTCCGGTCGCAACCGCAAACCGCAGATGGCGTTGGCCAAGCAGTTCGGCTTCGAGGAGTGGGCCTCCCCGGCCGGGGGCTGCTGCTTTCTCACCGATGAGGCCTACTCGCGCAAACTGGTGGACCTGTGGCAGGGGCGGGGCGCGCGCGAATACACCATGGATGACATCATGCTGCTCAAGGTGGGGCGGCATATTCGCCCTGCCCCCCACTATAAACTGATCGTCAGCCGTGAAGAGGGGGAGAATAACTTCCTATCCGGCTATAAGAAGCAGTTCATCCACCTCTTTACCACCTCCCACCCGGGGCCGCTGGTGATGGTCGACGGTGAACCGACCGACGCGGACCTGGATTTTGCCGCCCGTATCGTCGCCCGCTACAGCAAGGGCCGCACCGCCGAGCAGGTGACGGTGGAGATCCACTATCCTGATGGTGAGAGCCGCAGTGTGGAAGTCGTACCGTTGCCGCCGCACGAGATCAAAGAGGAGTGGATGGTTTGAAATATATCACCGCAAAGGCGCAAAGGACGCAAAGTGACCCATTACTCCACCTACGCAAGATGAGGCCTGGGGTGGACCTTATAAAATATGCTTAGCAATTTCTTCACTTATCCCCTTTGCGCACTTTGCGGTGAATGGGTTTTATTTGGGAAAAATATGAAATACGAACTTGATGCTAGGCGGATGTTCTGCCCCATGCCGGTGATTTGCACCCAGGACAGGATTGCTGAATTACAGCCCGGGGATACCCTTGAGGTGTTTGCCACCGATCCCGGCGTGGTCAACGATATTCCCGCCTGGTGTCGCATCAATGGGCACAAGGTGCTGGAAACCCGCGAGGAAAACGGCGATATTATCGTTCTCATCGAGGTCGGCAGCGCCGAATAATAAGGAATTTAGGAGCTATGGGCGGACATCATCACCATCATCCCAACCCGCCTGCTATGGATCCGGGTGATGCGCGCTACCGGCAGATGCGCAAGGTTACCCTCGTCGGCTCGGCGCTTGATCTGGCGCTCGCTGTTCTGAAACTGATCTTCGGTTTTCTCGCCAACTCCCAGGCCCTGATTGCCGACGGGGTACACTCCCTCTCCGATCTGGCCACCGACTTTATGGTGCTGTTCGCGGCCAAGCACGGCAGTCGTGACGCCGATGAAACCCACCCTTACGGACACGGCCGTTTCGAGACCCTGGCGACGGTGGCATTGGGTATCGCGCTGATCGTTGTCGCCGGCGGTATCGCCTGGGATGCCATTGATCGGCTGTTTCATCCCGAGGAGCTGCTGCAGCCGGGGGTCTGGGCGCTGATCGTCGCGGTGATATCCGTGCTCTCCAAGGAGTGGATCTACCACTACACCATGCGGGCGGCGAAAAAGCTCAAGTCCGCCATGCTCAAGGCGAACGCCTGGCACAGCCGGACTGATGCCATCTCTTCCATCGTTGTTGTCATTGGTGTGGCCGGCACGATGGCGGGACTCGAATATCTCGACTCCATCGCCGCGATCCTGGTCGGGGCGATGGTGGCGAAGATTGGCTGGGGCCTGGCTTGGCAGAGTGTGCACGAGCTTGTCGATACCGCCCTCGATCCGGAACGGGTGGAGCTTATCCGAAAGGAGATCCTCGGTGTCGGCGGGGTTCGTGAGCTGCATATGCTGCGCACCCGTTCGGTGGGCGGGGAGGCGCTGGTCGACGTGCACGTGATCGTGGATCCGAAATTGAGTGTCTCCGAGGGGCACTATATCGGTGAGAGGGTGCGCAAGCGCCTTATCGAGGAGGTGCAAGAGGTCACCGACGTGATGGTCCACGTGGACCCCGAAGATGATGAAAAGATGAAGCCCAGCCTGGGTCTGCCGACCCGAAGTTGGATTCGGAGCCGGCTGGAGGAGTGCTGGGAGGAGATTCCCCTGGCCAAGCATATCGATCGTATTGTTTTGCACTATCTGGACGGCAAGCTGGAGGTGGAGGTTTGTTTTCCCATGGAGGCTGATTCCGGGACACAGATAGAGCGAGAGCAAATGGAGAGGATGCGGAAAAGCGCGATGGACCTTGAACAGATCCGTGAAGTGAGCTTTTTTTATCGAAACGCACCAATCTAGTGCTTATTGTGTATTTATGCACCAGTTGGGTGCATAGTTACAGCTATACAATCAGGTGAAAAGTATATAAATCAAAAATATCAATGATTTATGTTGGTGGCATGGTTCGTGCACTGATAAGAAGCAATAAATAGAGTCGCCCCTTGGGGTACAAGTATTAACGTTAAAACCAGATTGGAGGCACCAATGTCTGCAGAAAATGTAATGAAGATGATCAAGGACAGTGGCGCGAAGTTTGTAGACTTTCGCTTCACTGACACCCACGGCAAAGAGCAACACGTGACCATGCCCGTCACCCAGATCGAAGAGGATACCTTCGAAGAGGGCAAGATGTTCGACGGCTCCTCCATCCAGGGCTGGAAAGGGATTAACGAGTCCGACATGATCCTCATGCCCGATGCCGATACCGCGGTGCTGGATCCCTTCTCCGACGAGCCGATGATCAACCTCACCTGCGACATTGTGGAGCCCAACACCATGCAGGGCTACGAGCGCGACCCCCGTTCCGTGGCCAAGCGCGCCGAAGAATACCTCAAGTCCACCGGCATCGGCGACAGCGCCTTGTTCGGTCCCGAACCGGAGTTCTTTATTCTCGATGATGTCCGTTGGGGCGCCGATATGAGCGGCTCCTTCGTCAAGATCGACTCCGAAGAGGCCGATTGGAACTCCGAGAAGGTCTACGGCGACGGCAATATGGGTCACCGCCCGGGCATCAAAGGCGGCTACTTCCCGGTTCCGCCGGTCGACTCCCTGCACGATATCCGTGCCGCCATGTGTCTGGCGATGGAAGAGATGGGTCTCGAGGTCGAGGTACACCACCACGAGGTGGCCACCGCCGGTCAGTGTGAGATCGGTGTCGGCGCCGCCACCCTGACCAAGAAGGCCGACGAGGTGCAGATCCTCAAGTACTGCGTGCACAACGTCGCCCATAGCTACGGCAAGACCGCCACCTTCATGCCCAAGCCGCTGGTCGGCGACAACGGCTCCGGTATGCACGTGCACATGTCCATCTCCAAAGAGGGGCAGAACCTGTTCGCCGGTAACGAGTACGGCGGCCTGTCCGAGATGGCGCTCTATTATATCGGCGGTATCATCAAGCACGCCCGCGCCCTGAACGCCTTCGCCAACAGTTCCACCAACTCCTACAAGCGTCTGGTTCCCGGCTTCGAGGCCCCGGTCATGCTGGCCTACTCCGCCCGCAACCGCTCCGCCTCCATCCGTATCCCCTATGTGACCAACCCCAAGGGCCGTCGCATCGAGGTGCGTTTCGGCGACCCGACCGCCAACCCCTACCTGATGTTCTCCGCCTTCCTGATGGCCGGCCTCGACGGCATCCAGAACAAGATCCACCCGGGCGAGGCGATGGATAAGGACCTCTACGATCTGCCGCCGGAAGAGGAAGCGCAGATCCCGACCGTTTGCCACAGCTTCGACCAGGCGCTGGAGGCACTGGATGCGGACCGTGAGTTCCTTACCCAGGGCGGTGTCTTCACCGACGATATGATCGACGCCTTCATCAAACTGAAGATGGACGAGGTTACCCGTCTGCGCATGACCACCCATCCGGTCGAGTTCGATATGTACTACTCCTGCTAAGGAGCGGTCTCCATCGACGAGGAAACGCCCCCATTATGGGGGCGTTTTCGTTTGCGCCGGTAAAGAAACCGGAAAGAAACCGATATCATGAAAGAAGTCGATTTTTGTAGTCGGGACAATCCTGAATTATGATGAAGTTATGAAAGGACTTTTTGCGCTCTTGATGGTTTTGTCACTACCGCTGATGGCAGCGGATACAGGCTATCGCATCGTTCATCCGGACGGGACGGTTGAGTTTACTGACGATGAGACCAAAGGGGGCGAAGCCGTTCCTCTGGATGAGGTGCCAAGCTTTCAAACCGATCGATTCTCCTCCGGTGATGTACAGGCGAATGAGCCTGGCGCTGAAAATGCCGATAGCCAGACCACAACCGAAGAAGAAATTGTGGCTTACCAATCGGTATCCATCGTTTCTCCGAAGCACGATGAAACGGTCTGGTATTCCCCCGACGGTTTTCAAGTGGGCGTGAGCGTGACCCCGGAATTGGCTCAAGGACATCAAGTGGTGGTTCACCTGGATGGGTCCGAGGCGGCACGCGGTGAACAGACCAGACTTACTATCCCGCAGGTCTTCCGTGGTACACATACCCTTAAGGCAGTGGTTGAAGACGGTGCAGGCAACACCTTGCTGTCATCCTCAGCCGTCACTTTCCATGTGCGCCAGCACAGCACCAAATAACCTCTCTTACCACTCCATCCGTCCACCCCCATTGTTGCACCAATTTGGTGCGTATGTCTGTGTGTACTATTATGGTGCATAAACCGAGATAGAGCGTGTCCGGGAAGGTGCGGGCTGGGTGTGATCATTTAGAACAGAATCATGTAGTTATGTGCATCATTCAAGGGCTGTGAAGTTGGCGTGCATCTTGCTGTGTATTGGACATGGAGACGGAAATGGACAGGCAGACAGCCGCATTACAGCGGCGGATACTTGAGAATCAGCACACGGCCGTATTGTTGCTGGACGGCTCCCTCAACCTAAAGTTTATCAATCCGGCCGGGGAGATGCTGTTTGCCGTCAGTGCACACCGCTTTATCGGCCAGCCTGTCCATAACGTTCTTTTTGATAAAGATGCCGGCATGGCGCTGGAGCAGGTCCTGCAGACCGGCACCCCTTTTACCGAGCGGGAATTGGCCCTGAGCCTTGGTTATCGGGATAAGGTGACGGTGGATCTGACCGCCATTCCGCTTTATGAGGGTGCGGGAGGTGAAGTGGAGTTATTGGTGGAGATGAAGCAGGTCGACAGGCAGCTTCGTATTACCCGCGAAGAGGGGCTTTTGGCGCAGGGGAATGCTACGCGCGCTTTGGTGCGCGGCCTCGCGCACGAGATCAAGAATCCACTTGGCGGCCTGCGCGGCGCCGCACAGCTGTTGGAGCGAGAGCTCCACAACGAGGAGCTGAAGGAGTACACCCACATCATTATCAGTGAAGCAGACCGGCTGCATGCGCTGATGAAGCGGATGCTTGGTCCTAACACCCTTCCCCGCAAGCGCAAGGTGAATATCCATGAGGCGATCGAACGGGTGCGGCAGGTGGTGGCGGCGGAAATCAGTAAGCAAATACGCATTGTGCGGGATTACGATCCCAGCATTCCCGAGGTCTATGCGGATCTGGATCAACTCATTCAGGCGTTGATGAACCTGGTAAGAAACGCCGCCCAGGCCTTGGATAAAGAAGGTGTGATCACCCTGCGCACGCGCACGTTGCGCCAATACACCATCGGCACCGAGCTGCACAAACTGGTGGCAAGAGTGGATGTGGTCGACAACGGACCGGGTATCGCCAAAGAGATGAAAGAAAACCTTTTCCTTCCCATGGTGACAGGACGCGCTGAAGGGACGGGTCTGGGCTTGCCCATCGCCCAGTCGCTGATTAACGCCAACGGCGGACTGATTGAGTGGGAGAGCCGACCGGGTCAGACGGTATTCACCATACTGTTGCCCATCGAGGCGGAGCGGAAGAATCCTGAGGAACGACAAGCATGAGTAACGAGATCACGATATGGGTCATTGATGATGACCGCTCCATCCGCTGGGTCCTGGAGAAGGCGCTCAAACACGAAGGTATGGATGTTCAGAGTTTTGAAACGGCGGATCAGGCGCTTGCGATCCTGGGTCGGGAGGAGCCGGATGTACTCATCACGGACATCCGCATGCCGGGGATGAGCGGCCTGGAGTTGCTGGAGTCGATCAGTGAGCGGCGGCCCGACCTGCCCGTAATTATCATGACCGCCCACTCCGACCTGGACAGCGCCGTTTCCGCCTACCAGGGCGGGGCCTTCGAGTATCTGCCCAAACCCTTTGATGTGGATGAAGCGATTGAATTGGTGCGCCGCGCCGTTGCCCATCGTCGGGAACAGGTGAAAGTCGGCGCTGAGGAGCAGCGGCTCGAGAGCATGGAGATTATCGGTGAGGCGCCGTCGATGCAGGAGGTATTTCGCGCCATCGGCAGACTCTCCTCCTCGAATATCACCGTCTTGATCAACGGTGAGTCGGGCACCGGTAAGGAGCTGGTCGCCCATGCCCTGCACAAGCATAGTCCGCGCCGAGACAAACCCTTTATCGCCCTGAACACTGCCGCCATCCCCAAGGATCTGCTGGAGTCGGAGCTGTTCGGCCACGAACGCGGCGCCTTTACCGGGGCTCAAAGCGCCCGCGAGGGCCGTTTCGAGCAGGCGGATGGCGGGACACTGTTTCTGGATGAGATCGGCGATATGCCCGCCGAGTTGCAGACGCGCCTGTTAAGAGTGCTGGCTGACGGTGAGTTTTACCGTGTGGGCGGACGTTCTCCGGCCAAGGTGGATGTGCGGGTGATTGCCGCCACCCATCAGGACCTGGAGCAAAGGGTGCGCGAGGGGTTGTTCCGGGAGGATCTCTTTCATCGCCTCAATGTGATCCGTATCCATATACCGGCGCTCAGGGAGCGGCGGGAGGACATCCCGCTGTTGCTGAAGCACTTCCTGAAGAAGGCCAGCGACGAAATTGGTGTGGAAACCAAGTGGCTGGACAAGGAGAGCGAACAGTACCTGAGCAGCCTGGATTGGCCCGGTAATGTCAGGCAGCTGGAAAACACCTGCCGCTGGCTGACCGTTATGTCGCCCGGTCAGGAGATCCACCTGGAAGACCTGCCCCCCGAGCTGAAAGAGACGGTAAGGCAGAGCGGAGACGATCGCGACTGGCTAAGCCCGTTGCGTCGCTGGGCGGAGCAAAAACTGAATACCGGTGCGGCTGAGATCCTGGATGAAGCGGTCCCCCAGTTCGAGCGTTTGATGATCGAGGTGGCGTTGGCCAAGAGCGGCGGTCACCGTCAGGAGGCGGCTCATTTGCTCGGCTGGGGGCGCAATACCATCACCCGCAAGATCAAGGAGTTGGGGATGGAAGGTAAGGAGCCTGAGTCAGGCACCAGAGAGGGATAAACACTGCAAGGGTGAGATCGATCCTCCCTACCCCCCTTTTTTTTCCTGATAAAACTGGACATCGGAATCCTAATAAGGTCTACTCTCGCTTATCACGATGATCGTCAATTTTCTGAGACAATCATCACAGATTTTATAAGCCGCGTATTGGGGTTTGCGAGTGCTTTTTCGCCCGTACCGTAATTTCGAATGAATAAGGTGGGTACTCTACGGTCAGTTGCCTCCCTTGTGCCCGGGCGGCTAAGGCGAATTGTGGGGCTGGCCGTTCTTCTCCTATTCGCCGGTCTGATGTCGGCATCACTCCGGCCGCTGTTTGAACCGGCGGATAAGCAATCCTTAACAAATGCCCCGCCACAACTTGAACCGGCTGACACAGAGACAGCCAAGCCCTTGGTGGAGAGTCACCAAAAGGCGCCGTCTGCTGCATCTGACAAGGTCGAGCTTGAGTCAGAACCGCTGTCCGGGATGAGTGAGAAATCGGAGCCGGCGCCAGAGCCCATTACCAAGGGGAAACGGCAGCGTCAGGTGGAGCAAGCGCAGACCGAAACAAAACCGCCTGAAGCGGAGCCGCCCGTGCCCGAGTCCGCACCGGTTGTTGAGAAAAGCCAGAGTGACACCGAGGGCCTATCACAAAAGGGCTACGTTAAAATCGGCCACAGTGGTGACAGGATGGGCGATGATGCTGAGCACTGGGCCTGTGTTGAGGATACCGCCACCGGCCTGGTGTGGGAGGTCAAGTCTGCCGATAACGGTTTGCACCATGCTGATGGCCTCTATTCCTGGTATCAGCCTGAAGAGGACGGTGAACATGAGGGGGTCGGAGATGCCGGCCGCTGTGATGGGGACAGTGAGTGTGATACCCGGGCATATGTTCAGGCACTGAACGAGGAAAACTATTGCGGCTTCACCGATTGGCGGCTGCCGACACGCGAGGAGTTGTTATCCCTGGTAAAGATTGGTGAGACAGCCGCTGCCGCCATCGATTTGGACTATTTTCCCCAGGCTTTGCCGAGCTGGTACTGGACAGCCACATCCAATGCAGAATATCCGGACCATGCCTGGTATGTCCTGTTTCGCAACGGCGTCGCATTATCGGATAGGAAAAGCCGTCCCAAGCATCTGCGTCTGGTACGCTCCGATCGTCCTGCCGGGTAGTTGAAGGTGATTATGAAAGTGCGTGAGACAATAAAAGTTGCAGTGGGCGTCACACTCCTTCTTGCCAGTCTCTCCCTGTGGGCTGCCCCACCGCCGCCCAACGAGGCGAAATGCAAAAATAATTGGGTGCTTACCCCAACCCAGGATCTGGCATTTGGGGCCTTTGCCATCGAGTCCGGCAGCGGTACCGTGCGGATAAACAGTAGCGGTGCGATAACCACTGACGGGGCGATTACCACCGCCTCGACGGTTCCTGTCAGCACCTTTCAGGTCACCGTGGACAATACCCTTGATCGCACGGTTTGCGGCACCTACGCCTTTGATCTGAGCTGGTCGGTGGTCCCGGCGCCGTTGACCGGTCCGGGCACGGCCATGCCGCTGAACAATGTGCTGGTGAGTCATCCGACGCTGATCCCTACCCCGACTGAGCTGCCCATCACCGGTCTGACCACGGCAAACCTGCCCATCACCCTGACCTTTCAGGGGGAGCTGGCGACGACCTTTCCCCAGGCCGCCGGCGATTATGCCTCGCCGGCCTTCACCGTGGATCTGATTCAAAGCGGCAAGGCGACCTCCGCAAGTGGCATCGCCACGGCAACCGCTCTCTCTCCGCTTGGTTTGAGCGAGACCGCAGCGATGGATTTTGGAACGGTTGCAGGAGGGAGCACCGCCTCGACCGTGGTCTTGAATACCTCCGGGGCGCGTAGTGTAAGTGGCGATGGTGAGATCATCAGCTCAGGGCCCGGATTCCCCGGCCAGTTCCAGCTTACCGGCGAACCCGGGCAGAGTTATTCCTTGTCGATCAACGGTCCGGCGGTTCTCACCAGCGCATCCGGTCAACAGATCAGCGCCTCGAACTTCAGCCACAACAGCAGTGGGGTGGTCCCCCTGTCAGGCAGCGAGACGTTCCAGGTGGGCGGCAGCTTGAATCTCGGGCCGTCACAACCGGCGGGGAGCTACTCGACCATGAACGCGGGCGGCGCCCCGTATAGCATTACTGTAAATTATAACTAAGTGAAACGAATAGGTGCTTTTTGTTTAGGTATGCCGTCAATTGTCGCGATTTGTTGGTTTCGTCATTATTGTTCGACACAGTATCGACCCCGATTCGATATATAAGGTTACCTGATCAGTGGAGTGTGGATATGGGCCTTCGGTTAAGAAAATATTCTCTGTTCAGTGGACTGCTTACGCTTATGGTCAGCAGTACGTTGTCGCCGTTGCAGGCGGCTACGGCGGTCGCTACGGTCGAGGTGAACATCATCAATATCATCAGCATCGCCACCCGGAACGGCCTGAGCTTCGGCGATATCTCATCGGGTGATTCCGCGGGAACGGTTACGCTCTCGCCGAGCGGAAACCGGACCACAACCGGTGGCGCCACGGTGAATACGGCCACCGGGGCCGCGCCGGCAACCTTTGATTTGGAAGGAACGCCGAATGCCGGCTATGCCGTCACCCTCCCCGATTCCGTCGTTTTGAATGACGGTGTCGGCAATACCATGACCGTTGACGGATTCACCAGCTCTCCGGCCGCCGGCGGTGTGCTGGATCCAAGCGGGGGACACATTCTTTATGTCGGCGCAACCCTCAATGTGGGCAACAACCAGTCCTTTGGCAGTTACAGCGGAAAGATGGCGGTGACGGTCGACTATAACTGAGACTGCGGTGGTTGAGGTGCGATGTTTAGGCGTCCTGATCCGGTCCAGGGCGGAATCGGCAGCGGATAGAGGCATGTGACCCATTGTCTGTAATTTGTTAACAATGGTAAAATTGTGATAGGGTTCACATTAATAGTTTTATTATGTTGCGCGTGAAGTGGGAGAGGAAAATGAACAACACCAAAATGGCAGTAAACGCAGCCCTCGCAGCTCTGATCGCCGGTGGTTCTAGCGCGGTATCGGCGGCAAGTGCGGACGGTTCGGCAACGGCCACGGTCATTGAGCCTGTTAGCGTTACGGAAACAACTCCTCTGGCTTTCGGTTCATTGGCCGTGGGTGCAGGCGGTGGTGACGTGATTATCGATACGGCCGGTACGGCTACATCCTCCGGCGACGTCGAGCTGATTTCATCGTCAACCACCTCGCAGGCAACCTTTACGATTACGGGCGAGCCCGACGCCGCAATCACGGTTAGCCTGGATGGAACCGGCGCCCAGCTGGATGACGGCACTCCCGGCGGTGATGGCACCCCCATGCAGTTGGGTGGCTTAACCGACAGCGGATTGCCGGCTACTTTGACAGGCGGGAGCGTAACGTTTGATGTCGGCGCTACCTTGACCGTCAATGCCAACCAGGCGCCGGGTGCCTACAGCACCGCTACCGGTGACGGAAGCCCCTACTCTGTGACCGTCAATTACCAATGAAAAGGTTTGCCGGGAACTAATTACCTATTGGGATTAGGCAAAATCAAGGGACTACCGGATGCCGGTGGTCCCTTTTTTACGAATGGGTTTTGAGTCTTCGAGCAGGGCCGGACAGAGACAATGAAGGCAACACAATTACAGTTTTTGGATAGAATGAAACAGCGCTTAAGCAGAGTACTTTGCGTGGGTCTGTGTTCGCTTGCCTGTCTGGGCGGCATGTCCGGCAGCGTTATGGCAGACGCCAATCTGATGGTCACTCCCAGCCGGGTGGTGTTCGAAGAGCGGACCCGCAGCGCCCAGGTGACGCTGCTCAACAAGGGCGATGAGACCGGGACATTCCGTATCTCCTTTATCCGCCGGCAGATGACCGAAAGCGGTCGGTTTGTCGAGGCTGAGGAGGATGAGACGGGTCTATATTCGGATGCGATGGTGCGCTATTCGCCGCGACAGATCACCCTGCCGCCGGGTCAGCCCCAGGTGGTGCGCTTGATGCTGCGAAAGCCGCGGGATCTGGAGGAAGGGGAGTATCGTTCGCACATGCTGTTCCAGTCGATCCCGGACGCCTCAAAGAGCTCCCTGGAGTCGGCGATGGCCGCTGAACAACAGGGGATCAGCGTGGAGATCATCCCCATCGTCGGTATCTCCATCCCGGTGATTGTCCGCCATGGCAGGCTGGAGAGCGAGGTGCGATTGGAAAATCCCAGGCTCATCCCGGTCGAGGGGGCCATGAACGGACCACAGGTGGCGCTGGAGATGCACCGCAACGGTAATCGTTCGGTCTACGGCGATTTTCGCGCGATCCTTACGCCGAAGGGAGACGGTGAGCCGTTGACCGTGGGCCGGGTCAACGGCGTGGCCGTCTATACCCCCAACACCCTGCGCCGGTTTTCGCTGCCGCTGAATATTCCCCGGGACATTGCCATGGAGGGGGGCGTGTTGCGCGTCCTCTATCTTGAATCGGGTAAGGATGAGAAGAGCGGCTTGCTTGCCGAAACCGAACTTGTCTTAGAGTGAAATGGGGAAATATGCCGCACGGGACTGTTGCGTTTTTCCCGCTGCTCACTTTGTTGCTTTGCCTTTTTGCCCCCATCGCCACCGCAGCGGAAGACGGAGCCGCTCAGCCTAATTCGGAGACCGAACGCCTGCAACCCCGGGACGCTGATCTGCGGGTGCTGGAGATCCGTGTCGACGCCTACACCTTTGACGATGTTATCGGCGCCTATCAGTATCAGGATGTCATCCTGCTGCCGCTGGGCGGGTTGGCCTATATTTTGGATCTGGCGATCGATGTCGGCACGGAGGTGGCCGACGGTTTTGTGATCAGCGAGAAGAATACCTTCTATCTCGATACCAGCCGCCAAGAGATCATCCTCAACGGCAAGACAGCGGGTTATCCGCCGGAGTTGGTCCAGGTGTACGACGGCGAGATCTATGTCGAATCGGCGCTGCTGGGTAAATGGCTCGGGATGACCTTCGATATCGATCTCTACGGTTCACGGGTGTGGGTCCGCTCGGAGCGAAAGCTCCCTTTTCTGGCGCGAATCGAGCGTGAGCAGCGGATCGCAAAATCGCTCGCCAACCTGAACCAAAAGCGTGAGCAGTTTCCACGCCACCATGAAAGCTACCAAAATTACGACCCTCCCTTTATCGATCAGACCTTGAGTCTTGGCAGGCGCTACAGTGATACGGGCGACGATACCTCTGTGCGTTCAACCACGCACGCCACAGCCGACCTGCTGCAGCATGAATCCAACTGGTATCTCACCATGAACGACGAGGACGAAGTGGACGAATTTCGGCTGACTTTGGGCCGCACGGACCCGGAAGGCAGGCTGCTCGGGCCGCTGGGGGCAGGGGAATACCGCTTCGGTCATGTGTCCGAACCGCGAATCGGATTGGTCACCCTCCCCGCCGAGCTGGAGTATGGCGCGGTGGTCAGCAGTTACCCGGTCGGATTGCAGAGCGAGTATGATCGCCACCGTTTTACCGGGGAGTTGCTGCCGGGTTGGGAGGTGGAGCTCTACCGCAATAATGCGCTGATCGGTTATCAACAGACGCCGGTCAACGGCCAGTATGATTTCCAGGATGTCCCGCTGCTATTCGGGAGTAATCACTTTCGGTTGGTCTTCTACGGTCCGCGGGGCGAAATCCGGGAGCAGGAACAGCGTTTCGATGTCAGCCAGTCACTGACCCCGCAGGGGCAACACTACTACCGTGCCTCGGTGACCGCCGATGAGAATGAGCGCGAACGCGCCACCGTTCAGTATGACTACGGATTAACACGAAACCTCTCCAGCAGTTTCAACTATATCAGTCTGCCGCTGGAAGAGGACGACAATGTGGTGCGGCACAATTATTTGGCGGCGGGTCTGACCGGTTTTTGGGATGGTTTGCGGCTCTCGGCGATGCTGCTCGATGATGACAGTAGTGGCGATGCAGTTGAGTTGGACCTGCAGACCCGTATCGACTCGACCACCATCGGTTTTACCGATATATATTTGAATGATTTTGTCAGTGAGGAGTATTCGACCGAGAGCCGGCCGATTTCGCGCAGCAGCAAGATAACGCTGAACACCGCCATCCCGGCATATCTGAGCCCGCGCATTCCGGTCACGCTGGGATACAAACGGGATGAGTTGAGCGATGGTGGTGAGGTGACGGAGATCAGCAACCAGCTATCGATGAGTGTGAGGGGGTTCGCCATGACCAACACGCTAAGGCGGCAGATGATCACTGACCTGCCGGAGACCACCAACGGTGATTTTCGTCTCAGTACCCACATTCGGAATGTCCGCCTGCGCAGCAGCCTCGCCTATACCCTTGAGCCGGAGAGTGAGGTTACGTATGTGGCCCTGACCATGAATCCGGGAAAATACGGGGATTACCACCTGAGTTTTGGTCTCAACCACTCCCTGCGTGATGATTTGTCCGAATACAGCATCAGGGCGAGCAAACTCACAGGCCGCTACGGCCTGAGTATCGGCGGCAGCTACAATACCGATGATGAGATCAATCTGAGCCTGGATCTCTCTTTTGGTCTCGGTTATGAACCCCGACGTGAGCGGTGGCAGTCCGATGCCGGCAGGGTTGCCGGTCACGGAAGCGTATCGGTACGTTTCTTTGTCGATGCTAATCAGGATGGTATATACAACGAGGGTGATGAGCCGATCACGGGGGCCGGAGTACGCGTCAACGGCGCCTATAGCCGGCAACGATCCGATGCGGACGGCATTCTGTTTCTCACCGGCATCCCGGCCTACAATCCGACCGATATCGCTATTGCTCCCGAGACACTGGAGGACCCTCTCTGGCGGATGGTGTTGGACGGGGTGCAGGTGGTGCCCAGGCCGGGACATACCATCCAGGTGGATTTTCCCGTCTTCATGAGCGGAGAGATAGACGGTACTGTCTACCTGAAAAAGGGTGATAGAGAAATGGGCGTGGGTGATGTAACCGTTGAGCTGGTGGATAAGAACGGCCGGGTGATTACCAGAACGAAAACCGCCTACGACGGTTTCTATATCCTGACCCAGGCGCCCCTTGGCGATTACCGTGTTCGCATCGGCAAAAATCAGCTTGACCGGATGGACCTAAGCGCCTCGGCTGAAGAGAGCGTCACCGTTAACGCCGACTACCCCTATGTTAGCGGCGTGGATTTCACCCTTGCGCCTACAGTGAGCGAGTGACCGGCATCGTCGGTGCTCAAACACTCCCGGCTAGCGGCATTCGCAGGCCGGGCGGTTATCGTTAAGGGCAAGCGTACCGACCAGCTGGGAGACCTCGGTCAAATTGTGGCGTTTGAGGTAGTCGATGATGCCCTGGTTTATCTTGTGGCAGATAAGCGGGTCATAGAACAGGGCGGTGCCCACCCCAACGGCGGTGGCGCCGGCGATGATGAACTCAATGGCATCCTCGGCGCCGGCGATGCCGCCCTGGCCGATAATGGGGATGGCGTGGTCGCGGCACACCTGGTAGACCTGGTGGGTCTTCAGTAGCGCCACCGGTTTGATCGCCGGGCCCGAAAGGCCGCCCTGGTTGTTGCCGAGGATAGGGCTGCGGCTTTCGATATCGATGGCCATGCCCATCAGGGTATTGATCACGGCGAAGGCGTCGGTACCGGCCTCGATACAGCGTTTGGCGTTACCGGCGATATCGGTCTGGTTGGGCGAGAGCTTGGTGATGATCGGTTTGTCGGTGGCTCCGCGCACCGCCTCCACCACCCGCGCGGACATCTCCGGGTCATTGCCGAAGGCCACCCCGCCCGCCTTGACGTTGGGGCAGGAGATGTTGATCTCGATGGCGTCGATGGGCGAATCATTGAACAGCCGGGCTACTTCGGCGTAATCCTCGACGGTGGAGCCGGAGATGTTGGCGATAAACCGGGTCTCCTCAAAATCGAGCTGCGGCAGGATTTCATTGATCACATACGAAGCGCCGGGATTTTGCAGGCCGATGGCGTTCAACATCCCCTGCGGGGTTTCATAGACCCGGTGCGGCTGGTTGCCCAGGCGGGGCTCCAGGGTGGTGCCCTTGAGACAGACCGCGCCAACATCCCGGTTGGAAAAGCCCTTGACCCGGGTATACTCTTCACCGAAACCGACGCAGCCGGAGAGCAACACCTGTGGGGTATCGAACTTCATGCCACAGAAATCGACGGCCAGCATGGCCTTCTCTGCATTGATCATGCCTTCACCAAGCGTTTTTGCTTCAGATGGTCGGAATTTTACATGAATCACACCGCGCGCGCCTCAGGCGGGAGGGTGAAAAGGAAGAAAATGCTGCAGATCGTGCTTTATGAGCCGGAGATCCCGCCCAATACCGGCAACATCATCCGCCTCTGCGCCAACACGGGCGCGCGGCTCCACCTGATCCGGCCGCTGGGTTTCGACATGGAGGACAAACGGTTGCGCCGTGCCGGGCTGGATTATCATGAGTTTGCCAAGGTCGAGGTCCATGACAGCCTGGAGGTCTTTATAGAAAGTGAGCGCCCACTTCGCCTGTTTGCCTGCACAACCCGAGGTAGTCGACCCTACAGTGAGGTGGAATATGAAGAGGGCGACGCCTTGCTGTTCGGGCCGGAGACCCGGGGACTGCCACAGGGGGTGTTGGACAGATTGCCGGAAGAGCGGTTGTTACGACTACCGATGTTGCCGCACAGTCGCAGCCTCAACCTCTCCAACGCCGTAGCGGTATTCGTCTATGAGGCCTGGCGTCAGTTCGGTTTCGACGGCGCGGTGTAAAATAGTAACGCAGAGGTCGCAAAGACGCGGAGAACGCAGAGGGTAGCGAAGCTGTAGGCTGGGGGGTCATGCCTTGCAGGTTATGGCGCTTTAAGCCCGGTGTAGATGGCCGAAAATGGCCAAGATCGCAGCCTTGGTGGTCTCTGCGTCCTTTGCGTTTCTGCGCTTTTGGCGTTAAATGTTTCAGTCCGTCTCGGCCTTCTGCTCGCGCTCCAACAGGGCGGCCACCGCCTCGTGGGGAGGAATCCCCTCATACAAGACCCGCCAAACCTGTTCTATGATGGGCATCTCTACACCGAGCTCCTGCGCCAGGCTGAGGACCTCGGGTGCGCTTTTAACCCCCTCCACCGCCTGCCCGATGGCGGTGACGGCTTCCTCCAGACTTTTGCCCTGTCCCAGCGCCAGGCCAACACGTCGGTTGCGTGACTGATCATCCGTGCAGGTCAAGACCAGGTCGCCCAGCCCGGCCAGGCCCATAAAGGTCTCCGGTTGGCCCCCAAGGGGAGTGCCCAGCCGCATCAGTTCGGCAAGGCCACGGGTGATGAGCGCGGCCCGGGTATTGGCGCCATAACCCAGGCCGTCGGCGATGCCGGCGGCAATCGCCAAAACATTTTTACAGGCGCCGCCGAGTTCAACCCCAACCATATCGTTTGCGGTATAAGCGCGGAAGGTGCCGCCGTGGAGGCAGGAGGCGAAATGATCCGCCGTGGCCGGATCAGCGGAGGCGACAGTGACTGCGGTGGGCAAGCCTTTCGCCACCTCTATGGCGAAGGTGGGACCGGAAACAACGGCAGTGAAACATTCCTCGCCGAGAACTTCCTGCGCAACCTGATGCAGAAGTTTGTGGCTGCCAGGCTCCAAGCCCTTGGTGCTCCAGGCCAGGCGTTTTGAGGCAGTGAGCTGGGGGGCGATCTGCTCCAGTGTGTGGCGAAAGGCGTGGCTCGGAACCACCACAAGCAGATCGCCGGCCTGGCTTACCGCCTGTGTCAGGTCGGTAACCGGCTGGAGTTTGTCGGGAAGTGAAATGTCCGGAAGATAGACCTTATTACATCGATCTGCCGCCATTTTCTCCATACTTTCACGATCTCTCCCCCACAACAAGGTGTCTACCCCATTGCGGGCCAGCTGAATGGCCAGAGCGGTGCCCCAGGAGCCGGCGCCAAGTACGGCAATGGGGCCATTGCATGAGGAGTGCGGCATGATTCTAGTGGACCGGATCCTTGTTCGACTCAGCGGCATTCTGCTGTTGCTGTTGAAGGTGCTGAGCGTAGAGGGCGTCGAAGTTGATGGGTTGCAGCACCATTTGCGGGAAACTGCCCTTGCCGACCAGATCGGAGACCACCTCGCGAACATAAGGGAAAAGGGTGTTGGGGCAGTAGCTGTGAATCATGCCGCCGAGGTCCTGTTCGCTGAAACCGCGAAGGGTAAAGATGCCGGCTTGCTGAACTTCAGCCAGATAGGCGGTTTTCTCACCAAGTTTTGCGGTAACGGTCACGGATAATACTATCTCGTAGACATTATCACTGAGCTTGTCGCCTCGTGAGTTGATTTCGACATTGACCTCGGGCTCCCACTTTTCGGTAAAAATAGCCGGGGAGTTGGGAGTCTCGAATGAGATATCTTTGGTGTAAATCCGCTGGACGGCGAATTGTGGACCATCCTGTTGGGCGTTGTTGTTTTCGCTCATAGTGATTCCTGATTGTTTTATAAATGTCGCGGGCGTGGTGCGGCGGGCGTCGGCAAGTTCAAAGGTGACGACGGGTCCAGGCCAGCAGGTTACTGAGATCCATGGCCCCGGCGATTCGGTCCACCTCCACTCCCTCATTAAATAAGGCAAGGGTGGGAATGCTACGGATACCGTACTGTGCGGCCAGTCCCTGTTCCTGTTCGGTATTAACCTTGGCGAGCTGCACCTGAGGCTGCAGTTGTTCGGCTGCCTGAACGAAAATCGGCGCCATCATCTTGCAGGGGCCGCACCAGGGGGCCCAGAAGTCGACCAGTACCGGGATGTCGCTGCGGCTGATATGACGACTGAAGTTCCCCTGACCCAGTTCCGTCGGCTTGCCGTCGAACAGCGGCTGTTTGCAGCGACCGCACTTAGCGCCGGCGCCCGGCTTTGCCTGCGGGACACGATTGATGCTGTGACAATGAGGGCAAACGATGTGCAGCGCGTCGTTCATGGTGTGTCAGGCAGTGATGTCAGAGACCGAGGCGTTCATCCAGTTCACCGTCGATATCCAACTCCGAGAGCTCATCGAAACCGCCGACATGGTAGTCATCGATGAAGATCTGCGGCACCGAGGTGCTGCCGCCTGCCTTCTTTTCCATCTCCGGCCGCAACTCCGGCTGATCATCGATGCGGATATCGGTGTATTCCACGCCTTTTTTATCCAGCAGATTGCGTGCACGGATACAAAAAGGGCATGCGGCGGTGGTGTACATAACGACATTTGGCATGGTGATAATCCTATTTGCGTTTTTTCTTTTTGGTCTGCTTTTGCAGGGGCAGACCCGCGTTTTGCCAGGCCATCACACCGCCCTTGAGATTATAGAGGTTCTCAAAACCGTTTTTGCGCAGCTTGGCGCAGGCGTTGGCGGAGCGATGGCCGCTACGGCAACTGACTATGATCGGCTTTTGGCGATACTTTTCAAGCTCTTTAAGCCGCTCGTTGAGTTTTCCCAGGGGGATGTGCGTGGAGTCGAGGATGTGGCCTTCCTTGTATTCGCTGTCTTCGCGCACATCCAGCATAAGTGCATCCTCATGGTTGAGAATTTGCACGGATTCGGTTGGGCCGATCTCCTTGAAGCCGCGCATACGGCTGCCAAGTCCGCCGCTGAACATCATAAACAGGATGATGGCCAGGGCCAGGAACAGGTCCCAGTGGTTGGTGGCGAACTCGATAAATTGTGACATAGATACTTAAAGATAAAGTGAGTGAGTATTTACTACCACGGTAATGGCCGTCGGTATGCGTACAGCTTTCGCTTACGGTTATTCCATTGTGCAGAATACATTGCGCATCATGCTAATCAGCTGCAGAGTGCGCGCGTCGACGACTTTATAGAAGACACGATTAGCGTCTTTGCGGGAAGAGAGGATACCCTTGTCGCGAAGAATGGCAAGATGCTGTGAGATATTACTCTGAGAGGTGCCGACGCGTTCAACGATTTCCTGGACGCTGACCTCCTGTGCGCCCAGAGTGCAGAGGATTTTCAAGCGCAGCGGGTGTGACATGGCTTTCAGGGAGCGGGAAGCTCGATCGATGTCCTCATCCCTGGTAATCAAACCCATTTGTTCATTTTCTGACATGTTCAGGCCCTAAAAGTGTGTAAAAAAGGGGGCAGCGGCAGCGGGCTTCATGCCTCAACCGGCTAGATTGCTGCCAATATCAGCAAAACAATATACAATAATGAAGCGTTTGAGAAGGGTTTTGCCTGAATCGGGCGGCAGGGAACCGGACTGTGAGGAGTAAGCCTGCAGTTTGGTTTTGCCTCAGGGGACCGCATAATAAGGATGGTCTGCGGTACTCGGGCTGGTAGAATAGTTTGGATTTGTAACAATAAATTGATTTTGGATTGATTCGATATATGTCCTCTCCCCAGCGTCATCGCCCCCTCCTTTTGACTGTGTTGGACGGGTGGGGTTACAGCGAAAGTGATCATTACAACGCCATAAAAAGTGCCAATACACCCAACTGGGATAAACTTTGGAGTGAGTGCCCACATGCCCTGGTACGCTGCTCCGGCGCCGAGGTCGGCTTACCTTCCGGCCAAATGGGCAACTCCGAGGTGGGGCATCTGAACCTGGGCGCGGGTCGGGTGGTTTATCAGGAGTTCACCCGCGTGAGCCGCGCCATCAAGACAGGCTCTTTCTTCACCAATGCCACCCTGACCGAGGCGGTGGACAAGGCCATCGCCGACGATAAGGCGGTGCATATTATAGGCCTGCTCTCCCCGGGCGGTGTGCACAGCCATGAGCAGCATATCCATGCCATGGCGCGTCTGGCGGTCGAGCGCGGCGCCAGGAAGGTTTATTTGCATGCCTTTTTGGACGGGCGCGATACCCCGCCCAAGAGCGCCGCCGAATCGCTGCAGGCGATGGAAAAAGAGTTCGCCGAACTGGGTGCCGGGCGGATAGCCTCTATTATCGGTCGTTACTACGCCATGGATCGCGATCACCGCTGGCCGCGCATCCAGGCCGCTTACGATTTGATCACCGGCTGTAAGTCCGATTATGTGGCCAAATCCGCCGAGGCCGGCTTGGATATGGCCTATGAACGTGGTGAGACCGATGAGTTCGTCAAGGCCACCGCAATCCAGCCCGAGGGGGCCGAGGAGGCCTGCGTCAAGGACGGTGATGTGGTGGTGTTCATGAACTACCGCTCGGACCGGGCCCGACAGATCACCCGTCCTTTCATCGAGGAGGATTTCGATTGTTTCGAGCGGACCCATAAACCCGGGCTCGGCATGTTCGTCAGTCTCACCGAATACAGTGCCGACTACACCATTCCCGTAGCCTTCCCCCCGGAGCGGCTGGTGAATGTCTTCGGAGAGGTGCTCTCCAACCTGGGTATGCATCAGCTGCGTATCGCCGAGACGGAAAAGTACGCCCACGTGACCTTCTTTTTCAACGGCGGGCGCGAGGAACCGTTCGAGGGTGAGGACCGCATCCTGGTTCCCTCCCCCCAGGTCCAAACCTACGATCAGCAGCCGGGGATGAATGCCGGAGAGCTAACCGATAAGTTGATTGAGGCGATCGAGAGCGGCAAGTACGATGTGATTATCTGCAACTATGCCAATCCGGATATGGTGGGCCACAGCGGTGATTTCGACGCTACAGTCGAGGCCATTGAGATCCTGGACGGCTGTATCGGCAGGCTTCAGCAAAGCATCAGCGAACAGGGTGGCGAGATGCTGATTACCGCCGATCACGGTAACGCGGAGCAGATGCGCGGTGAGAACACCGGCCAGGCCCATACCGCCCACACCGCCAATCCGGTGCCGTTTATCTATGTGGGCAAGCGCGAGATAAGTATGAGTGAATCGGGTACTCTGGCCGATGTCGCCCCTACCATGCTGTATCTGCTGGGGCTCAAGCAGCCCAACGAAATGAACGGCCACAGCATAATTTATCCCCCTGCCGGGGAGGAGGCGTAAATTGCCGCTATGGCTGTTCGGGAGTGTGCGATGAGCGCCTCCGGGCAGCCTCACTGGTTGCTGCCGTTGTCGCTGGTGCTGTTGCTGGCCGCCTCACCGCTGGTTGCTGACGAACGTCAGGCCAAAGAGGCCGAACTCAAGCAGCTACGTGAGCGAATCAGTGCGCTCCAGCAACAGCTAAGCAAGGTCCGCAACCGCCACGAGGCGCTTCGCAGTGAACTGCGTGAGACAGAAAAACGAATCGGGGTTCTCAATCGTAATATCCGGCGACTGGATGCTGATCTGGATACACGGAAGGCTCAGCTGGAGAAGTTACAGAAGCAGGAGCGCGAATTGCAGCGCTCGGTGGCCGATCAGCGTGACTACCTCGCCGGGCAGGTGCGTGCGGCCTATGCCATGGGACGTCAGGAATATTTGAAGATTCTGCTAAACCAGCAGAGTCCGGCTACGGTAGGCCGGGTTGTTACCTACTATGATTATCTTAACGAGGCACGCAGCCGGCGCATCGAGCGGTTCAGTAAGACCATCCATGAGTTGGAGCGTGTGCGTAGCGAGGCGGAGGCGGAGGCCAAGCAGTTGCGGGAAGTGCGTGAGCGACGCGCCATTGAAAAATCGGCATTGGAGCAGAGCCGCAATCTGCGTGCGCAGGTGTTAAAAAAGCTCAAACGGGAAATAAACAGTAAGGATCAGCGGCTTGCGGGAATGCGCCGCGATGAGAAGCAGTTAAAGGAACTGATCCGGGCCCTGGCCGATGCACTGGCCGATATCCCGGCTGAGGCGGGGAACCGAAAGCCCTTCGCCAGTCTCAAAGGTAGAATGAAATGGCCCGTACAAGGTCCCTTACTGGTTGATTACGGCAGCACACGGAAGCTGGGAAAATTGAACTGGAACGGCGTGATGATCGGCGCCGGGGAAGGTCATGAGGTCAAGGCGATTTCCCATGGGAGGGTGGCGTTTGCCGACTGGCTGAATGGTTACGGTCTACTGCTCATTATCGACCACGGCGACGGCTACATGAGTCTTTACGGTCATAACCAGAGCCTTTACAAGGAGGCCGGCGACTGGGTGGAGACCGGCGAGGCGATTGCCAGTGTGGGTGATAGCGGCGGCGCCGACCGTGTCGGACTCTATTTCGAGATCCGCAAGGACGGCCGGCCCACCAATCCGGTGCGCTGGTGCCGTCGTTAGCTCAAGTGCACAGAAGTTGCCGAATTTTGGAAAGGCCGGCGATTCCAGTAATATTGGATAGCCGGCAAATACGACTAGATTAACAGGACAAGTCACCTTAAATGGAGTAAGCGGGTTGTCCCGGGAGTAATACATGAAATCACCAGCACGAATTTCACTCATCCTCGCCCTCGGTATGGCGCTGGGTGTCACACTGAGTATCGGCACCAATGTTCTGGCTGATCGCCAGGGTGGTAACGGCATGGGCGGCACGCTACCCCTGGAAGAGCTGCGCGGTTTGAGCGAGGTCTTCGGACGCGTGAAAGCCGATTATGTCGAGGAGGTTGATGACAAAGAGCTGCTGGAAGGGGCGATTCGCGGCATGCTCTCTAATCTCGACCCCCATTCCGCCTATCTGGACAAGGAGGAGTTCAAAAGCCTGCAGGAGGGCACCACCGGCAAGTTCGGCGGACTCGGTATTGAGGTGACCATGGAAGACGGTTTCGTCAAGGTGGTAACCCCCATCGACGATACGCCGGCAATGCGTGCGGGTGTCGTGGCCGGCGACTTGATCATCCGTCTGGATGACACCCCCGTCAAAGGCATGACACTGGGCGAAGCGGTCAAGACCATGCGCGGTGAACCCGGGTCCGATATCACCCTGACCATTGTTCGCGAAGGCGCACAGAAGCCGGTGGTGATCACCGTCACGCGGGATATCATCAAGGTCGACAGCGTCAAAAGCCGTATGCTGGAGGACGGTTACGGTTATCTGCGGATCACCAGCTTCCAGTCCAATACCGGTGAGGATGTGCACAAGGCGATCAGCGAACTGAAACGGGAGAACAAGGGCGTACTGAAGGGTTTGGTGCTGGACCTGCGTAACAACCCGGGCGGTGTGCTGGGGGCGGCGGTGACCGTCTCCGATGCGTTCCTCAATAAAGGCAAGATTGTCTACACCGAGGGGCGGGCCGAGAATGCCGTACTCGATTTTAACGCCACGCCGGGCGATGCCCTGGACAAGTCGCCGCTTGTGGTGCTGGTCAATGAAGGCTCCGCCTCCGCTTCCGAGATCGTCGCCGGTGCTCTGCAGGATCACGAGCGTGCGGTCATCATGGGGGCGCGCACCTTTGGCAAAGGCTCGGTACAGACCATCTTCCCGGTCAGCAACAGTGCGGCGGTAAAGATTACCACCGCCCGTTATTTCACTCCTGCCGGCCGCTCCATTCAGGCGGAAGGTATCGAACCTGACATTAAGGTTGAGCCCCTGAGACTGGCGAAAAGGGAAGATAACGGCCTGCAGTTGGTCAAGGAAGCCGACCTCAGCCGCCACCTCTTAAACGGCACTGAAGAAGATCCGCAGGAGAAGAGCGCGAAAAAAGAGGGTGAAGATGCCGACGATGAGTCACTCATTGAAAGCGACTATGTGCTGTATGAAGCCCTCAGCCTGCTCAAGGGACTGAACATTCTGCAACATCGCAACAGCGGGAAGTGATGCAGTTTCGACGGATCTTCGCTCTGGCCGTTTTGCTGGCGGGCACCGCCAGTGGAGGGGTCTGGGCCGAGGAGCGGCATACATCAGTATCCGCTCCGGCGATGATCGCCCTGATTATCGATGATCTCGGGGATCGCTTGGGAGATGGTTTGGATGCGGTGGCTTTGCCTGGTGAGATCACCTATGCGATCCTGCCGCAGACCACCTTCAGCCGACGCCTGGCTGAAGCCGCCCACGCCGCGGGCAAGGAGGTGATGCTGCACCAACCGATGCAGCCGGTCAGCGGCAAGGCGATGGGGCCGGGGGGGATGGCAATGGATATGACCCGGCAGGACCTGCTGGATACCCTCAAGGCCAACCTGGATTCGGTGCCTCATGTACGGGGTGTCAACAATCACATGGGCAGCCTGTTAACCCGGCATCCCGGGCATATGGACTGGCTGATGGGCGCCCTGCAGCAGTACGGCGGGCTCTATTTTATCGACAGCGTCACCACCAGCCACACCGTGGCACAGAAAATTTCCCGCGAAAATAATCTGCCGGGTATGCGCCGGCACATCTTTCTTGACCACCGGCGTGATCAGAAGACCATCCAGCGCCAGTTTGTGCGCCTGATCCAGCAGGCACGGAAGAGAGGCTATGCACTCGCCATCGGCCATCCTTACCCGGAGACATTGGCGGTATTGAAGCGTGTATTACCGTATATCGAGGAGTTCGGGGTCCGACTGGTGCCGGTCTCACAGTTGATTGCGCACAAAGAGCAGCAAGAGGAAAGACTATGGCAAGCGTCCTTGTCCCCCTCGCACAGGGGTGTGAAGAACTCGAAGCGGTAACCATCATCGACCTGCTGGTGCGTGCAGGCATCGAGGTGATCACAGCCGGCCTTGAAGAGGGGCCGATCACCGCCTCGCGCGGTGTGGTGCTGGTGCCGCAAATGACACTCGATGAGGCACTGAAGCGCGACTATGACATGGTGGTGCTCCCCGGGGGTATGCCGGGTGCCGAACACCTGGACAACGATCCGCGGAT
>JAWOIT010000059.1:0-5585 GCA_046484535.1 Pseudomonadota bacterium
GCGCCGCGGTCGATCCTCTCCATACCCCCTGGAAAGCCGGCGGCAAAGCGTATTTTCATGCCGGAAGAGGCAAAAAAATTGTGCGAGAGCAGCTTGCTCGTTCTAGGAGGGCTTTGCAGACAGGTCTTCCCCGGCCTGACTACAAAGTTGCGCGCGTCCTGCGCGCAACCCTTCGGGCTGTTCCTCCTTCCGCTGCGCTACTCGGCGGGAATTGACGGGATTGAAAACCCCTTCGTTAAACTCAAACGGAGGGCCAAACCCCGTGGACGCTGCCGAGCATCGCAGTCATTTCAGGGGAAAGTGAGGGCATGTCTGAGCGAGGCGGCTTTTTGCCTCGCGAGTTGCGCGAACGGCCCTGAAATGACGAGAAGCGCAGGGTACCGCGCAGCGGCAAGTCCCCGGGCGGCCTTCTCTTTGGTTACTTTCTCTTGGCCGCGCAAGACCAATTCGCCGGGAGCGAATTGGAACAGCTTCAGCTGGCCCGTAGGGCGAAGTCCATGGATGGACTTCGTAAAAAGTGACCTGCGCGCGGGGCAGCCCCCCGCATCAAATCACATTCGTCGCGACAGCGACGCAAAACCTCCCGCCAAAATGTGAAGAGCAAAAAAAATCCGGCGCTCAATACTGAGCGCCGGACTTCGATCCCACCGTGCCGAGGTCAGGCACCTTCTCGTTTCATGGCTGACCTCGCGATGAGAATTTTCTACGCTACGCCAGAATTAACGGGCATCGCCGAGACGCGCATTCATGGTGGGTGACTGCAGCCAGCGGGCAATGTCATCGCCCAATATTTTCACGCAGCGGCCAAGGATAGAACAGGTTCCCTTGTAACCCGCAAAGGCGCCACCACCGGAAACACGGGTACCCACAAAGCTACCGACGGTCTTGCCGTTTTCCTTGAGGGTACCATTCACCGTTACTGACTTCGCGCCAGACCATGCACCGCCGCCCTGACCGTAGATTTGGCTGAACTCCAGCTCCAGCACCTTGCCACGGGCGTTCTTTTGGCTCACTTTCTTGTCATCGCGGACAACGGCAATGTCGTAACCACTGGCATAGGATTCGATGAATTCCGGCAGTTGGCGATCGATGATGCATTCACGCTTTACCGCCACACTGGCACCGGAAGTATTTGAATAGGGAACGGCCTGGCGAATGACCACGGGACTCTTCTTCGCCGCCGCACTGACCTCCGTCTTGGTCGGGTTTGAGGCACCACACCCCAGCAGCACGGCAATCGCCGCGATGGAAACCAACATCATACGCAATGCTTTCATAACCTATCTCCTTTAATCTTTATTGTGTGCGAATCAATTAGTGCAAAACAAAACGGGCAAGTTACCTCTCCCAAGGCCCTATTAACTTACCCCTATGCCTGACAGACGGCAACACTATACCCCAACCACCGCTTTTGCTGACCCACATTGTGGCCACACAACCGGTGGCGATAAGGGAATTTGAGTAACAGTTCTCAGATTTTCGTCAGCAGACTCCATAGTTTTACCAGGAAAGAGACTTGTTGATATCCACGACGGTCGAGCAACCGCATTCGAGAAGAACCGTGACATGAGCACCTATCAGTTCAACAACCGCTTCAACGCCGAGACCCGACTGGAGCTCTTCGATAAATATTACCTGGCCGTCAAGGAACGAAAGCTCAAGAGGAAATGCGACTTCAAGCTGGAGCTGGCGATCCTCAATCCGGAGCCACAGCACGTGAAGCGCTCGACCATCCACTGGCTGTTCGCCGCCGGTGCAGCGATACTGGTCGCCCTCTATAGCCTTAACCTTCTACTCAATACACCGGCTAATGAGGCTCTCTGGCCCATGCTGGGCGCCACAGTCGGCGGGGTACTGTTGAGTGCGCTGTTCATCGCCCTGTATGTTCTGTCCATTGAGCGGAAGTGGGTGATGATCACCCGCACGGCATGCCACCCGCTGATTGAGATCCCCTACCACAGGAAAGATAAAAAACGAGCCGATCAATTCGTGGAACTGCTGCAGAACGCGATTGAAATGAACATCGCCGAGAAAGGCTATAACCACGAACACCTGTTCGCCGGGGAGATGCGGATGCTAAGACGCCTGGCCAAGAACCACGTCCTCACCAGCAGCCACTATGATCGTGCCAAAAAACATATGCTGGAAAACGGGCAGATGGGACTGGCCTAGTCGATCCAGATCGTCGGCCGTCAACAGCAAGCACCGCCTTAACAGCGCTCCCCTCGCTCTGAATGGGGAAACGGTGCCCCGAGAAATCAGCTATAGTCCACCCCGGTTCCACCCAGGCCACAGTAGCCCCCTGGATTCTTCGCCAGATATTGCTGGTGATACTCCTCTGCATAGAAAAATAGCGGGGCAGGCAGGATTTCGGTCGTGATCTCCCCTTTTCCGGCGGCGTGCAGCCTCGCCTGATAATGCTCTTTGGAGGCCAGCGCGGCATCCTGCTGCGCCTCGCTGTAGTAGTAGATCGCCGAACGGTACTGTGTGCCGATGTCGTTACCCTGACGCATTCCCTGGCTCGGGTCATGCGACTGCCAGAACAGTTTCAGCAGTGTTTCATAACCCACATAGGTCGGGTCGAAGACCACCCGCACCACCTCGTTGTGGCCTGTCATTCCCGAGCAGACCTCATCGTAAGTGGGATTGGGGGTGTAACCGCCGGCATACCCCACCATGGTGGAGTAGACGCCGGGCTCTTCCCAGAACTTGCGCTCGGCCCCCCAGAAACACCCCATCCCGAACATGGCCATCTGCATTCCTTCGGGAAAGGGCGGAGCCATGCGGTGCCCATTGACATAATGGTGCTCCGGCACCGGAGTCGCCTCATCACGACCGGGCAGTGACTCCTCAGGAGAGGGCATCTGTGTTTTTTTCTGCGCAAAAAACATGGGTTTTACCTCACAGGTCGTTTCACCCTAATCCCATCTAAGTTAGCAGAAGGGCGGCTGGAGAAAAGCCGTGATTTACGAAAAAAAAACGGGACCGACAGTGCGCGGTCCCGTTGTGAGGGGTACGGCAAGTTTTGCTACGCGCTCATTCTGCGCTGGGCGTGGACTCCATTGCCGGCTCCTGATCAGGAGCCGGCGGCACCTCGGTCACGGGGGATTCTTCACCCATCGGTGCCTCTTCGGTCGCCATGCCGGTACCGGCATCCGCCATGCCGTAGGTGAAGCTCTTCTCGGCGACCACTTGTCCGGTAGCGTCAACCACCTGTACCGTCCAGAGCCCGGTCCATTCCGACAGCATCTGTTTGCTGGACCAAACACGCCAGCGGGGACCGCCGACATTGAAACTGACCTCAGCCATCGACTCACCACCCAGCATCCAACGATGCAGGACCGTTTGGCCCTCCATGTTGCGCAATTCGGTGAAGAACAGCACGGTTTCATTGCTGGTGGGAACGATATCCAGCTCATTCACCGGTTCACGGTCAACCACCTCTGTGGTGATAATTGTGCGGGCGACATCGCCCTGGGCATATGCCAGCGGCATTGCCAGGAGCGAGGCCATGGAAACAAGCATCACTGCCAGGTGTTTGTTCATTGCGTTTCTCCTTTAATCGTCATTGGGATAGGAGCAGAACAGGAACCTCCCTGTCCAGTGAGGCATCATGAAAAGATAGACCTCCCGGCACAACGACTCCAGTCACATTTTGCTCATCGGCTCGAGGATATGACGCGCTATCTCGGTGAGCGGCACCAAATCGGCGTGGCTGACATCGCCCATGGCGCGATACCCCATGGCATGGAGATACTCGGCGAGGACCTGACGGGTCCCCATGAAGAAACGCCCCACCCTTTCGGCCGCGATATCGACATCGATGCGCGCCCGCAACTCGGGATTTTGCGTGGTCACGCCAGTGGGGCAGTGATCGGTGTTGCAGGCGCGATAATACTCACAGCCCAGGGCAAACAGCGCTGCGGTGGCCAGGCCGCAGGCATCGGCACCGAGGGCGATCGCCTTCATGATATCGGACGGGGTCCGGATACCACCGGTGGCGAGCAGCGTGACATGGCGCCCGCCCGCGGCATGATGGGCATCCACCAGCGCACGCGCCACCGGCAGGGCCATCACCAGCGGCACGCCGAAGTGGTCGCGGATATGCAAAGGCGCTGCGCCGGTGCCGCCGCCGAAGCCGTCGATGGTGATGAAATCCGGCTGCAGGGAGAGGGCCGCGGCCGTATCCTCGGCCACATGGTTGGCGGCTAACTTGATCCCCACCGGCTTGCCGGGAAAGCGCTCTCGCAGCCAGGCGATGCGCTCGGCCAGCGCCTCCAGATCGGGGATGTCGGGAAAGCGCGCCGGCGAGCAGGCGGCCTTGCCGGGCTCGATGCCCCGCACCCGGGCGATCTCGGCTGTGACCTTGCTCCCCGGCAGCTCGCCGCCAAGTCCCGGTTTGGCCGACTGGCCGAGCTTGATTTCGAAGGCGTCGGCCCGGGCCATCGCCTCCTCCTGCCAGCCAAAATAGCCGCTGGCCATCTCCAGCACATAGTGGCTGGCCAGCTCCCGCTCCTCCGGCAACATCCCCCCCTCGCCGGAACAGATCATGGTATCGGCCTGCTCCGAGCCGCGGGCGAGCCCCAGCTTGGCCTCCTTGGAAAGGGCGCCGAAAGACATGTGGGAGACATAGGCGGGCAGCGAGAGCCGCAGCGGTGTGCCGGCATCGCGACCGATGGTCACCGCAGTGTCGACCGGCTCCTCCGCCAGCAGCGGTAACCGGGCCAACTGCGCCGCGCGCAGATGAAAATGACCCGTGTCGGGCAGCGGTCCGGGGGCGGACGGTTCGGCTCCCATCGCCCCCACCTCCGGCGCCATCCCTTTGGCGAGACGGCGGATCTCCTTCTTGCCGCGGGCATCGTTGGCCCAGCGGCGCCAGCGTCCCTGGTAGCCGCTGAAGCTGGCCGGTGGTAGCGGTGGCACCGCCGCGGCATCCAGCTCCACCCGCCCCGCATTCAGACGCACCGGGTAGGTGGCGATCCGGTCGTTGGGATTGTAGGGGGAGATGCCGGTCGCCAGATCGAAATTCCAGCCGTGCAGCGGACAGATCGCCTCACCGTTTTCCATCCGCCCGAGGGAGAGCTGCCCTTCATGATGGGGGCAGCGATCATCGAGGGCAAAGACCTCACCCCGATAGAGGAATAGCGCGATGGGGCGGCCGTTCAGCCACACCTCGTGTCCCCGCCCTTCCGTCAGCTCAGCGACATCACATACGCCCTGCCAATCACTCATCCTTACCTCCTTGCGACCTTCCGGCCGGCGAGCCGGCACACCTGTTCAGTGTGGCACGTGGGATGGGCGAACCGCAAAACCTGGTTCAAGGTTCAAGGTTCAAAGATGAAAGAGAGAAGTGGGAACAGAGAAGAGAGACCATCGTTCCCACGCTCTGCGTGGGAACGCCCCCTGCGACGCTCTGCGTCGTGTATACAGGCTATCGATGGTACTCGGCGTTTAGCGTGACGGCGCGTTGAGCATCGCGTTGAGCAGCTGAATAGAGGGTTCATCCTTGCCGATCTCTTCGACCGGGGTCCAGGACATGTCATTCTCCAGGCGGAAGGAACCGACAAATTCATGCGGCGGTTTAC
>JAWOIT010000100.1:0-4249 GCA_046484535.1 Pseudomonadota bacterium
TTGAACCCTTTTCCGGCTTGCTCCCTCAGCAACCAGCTTGCGCGTCCGGAATCGCGTTCACCCTGAAAGGATAGCGCCTAGTCAGGCGCCCTTTTTCAGATTGGCAAGCAAGGTTTCCACGATGGCGGAGAGCGCCCCCGGTGGCGGCTGCATCTTTGCGTAGACACGCAGCCCGAAGATGCCGGCCATGAGGAGTCTGGCCTGTGCCTCGCTGTCCCGCTCCGGTTCCAGGTCGCCCGCGCGCTTCGCCTCTTCCAGCACCTCGACAAAGGTCTTCTCCACATAGCCCAGCGCCGTGGCGGCCCGTTGCAGGATCTCCCTATCCTCGGCCGGCGTCTCCAGCAAAGTATTCACCAGCAGGCAGCCCTTCTCCTGCGGATCGCGGGCGGCCTCGTTCAGCAGGTGATCGAAAAACCGGTGGATTCGCTCCAGCGGTGGCGCATTGCTGCGCAGGACCTGGTCGACAGAGGCCTGCAAGGCGTCCGAGTAGTAATCGAGGGAGTGGAGAAAGAGGCTTCGTTTGTTGCGAAACGCGCCGTAGAGGCTGCCGGGCTGCAGCCGGGTCGCCTCGGTGAGGTCACGCACGGAGGTCTTGTGATAGCCCTGGCGCCAGAACAGCTGCATGGCGTCTCGCAGGGCATGCTCACGGTCGAACTCAATAGGTCTGGGCATCGGGATCTTCCACGTTTCAATTGCTGCTAGTGTAGTTGTACTTGAACGACTGCTCAAGTTTGACTACAGTTATTGAATGATCGTTCCATATCCCACCGTAACAGGAGCTCGACGATGTCCGACAAGTTCCCGATCCACACGCTGGATACCGCGCCGTCCGAGGCCAAGCCTTCTCTGGAGGCCGCGACCGCCGCCTTCGGCTTTGTTCCCAACCTGATCGGGGTGATGGCCTCCTCGCCGGCACTGACCGAGGCCTATCTCACCCTTTTCGATATTTTCGAAAACAAAACCTCCCTGGATGCGGCACAAAGACAGGTGGTGCTGCTGGCGGTGAGCCGCTATCACGAATGCCGCTATTGTGTAGCCGACCACTCCATGATCGCCGAGATGCAACATGTGCCCGCCGAGGCGGTCGAGGCGATCCGAAACGATCAACCCATCCCCGACAGCAAACTGGAGGCGCTGCGCCGACTGGTCACCAGTGCGGTTGAAAATCGCGGCTGGGTGCCCGATGCGGAGCTGGAGGCGTTTTACGCCGCAGGCTATACCCCGGGCCAGTTGCTCGATGCGCTGGTCGGCGTGGCGCAGAAGACCCTCAGCAATTTCACCAACCACATCGCCGCCACCCCGCTGGACGAGCCGATGAACGGACACGCCTGGTCGCCGGAATAGCTAGTAAAGGCGATGGAAGGAATTCGGGCTGTAAGGTTTCGGCCATCGCAGCGACCAATCAGTCGTAACAGCCATGAGGAGAAGGAATATGGAAATGCTGCAAACCGGTGACACCGCCCCCGACTTTTCCCTGCAGGAGATGACGGGCACGACCATCCGCCTGTCAGACTATCGCGGGAAGAAGGTTTTACTCTGCTTCTTCCGCTTTGCCACCTGCCCCTTTTGCACCGTGCGCTTTGTGCGGCTGCCCCTGGAGGCGGAGCGCTTCGCGGCGATGGGGCTGGAGATCGTCGCTGTCTTCGAATCGAGTCGGGAGTACATTCAGGAGTATCTGGGGCGTCGCCCCCTGCCCTTCCCGGTGATACCGGATCCGGAAGGCCGGCTCTATGCCGAATACGGGGTGAAGAAATCGATGGGCGGGCTGCTGTTCGGCATGTTCCGCATGCCGACGCTGTTGCGTGCCCTGTTCGATCCGCAGTTCCGCATGGGCAAGCCGGACTCGAGCATCCTTCGCATCCCCGCCGATTTTCTCATCGATACCGACGGCACGGTGGCGGCGAGTTATTACGGCAGCGATATCGGCGACCACATGCCGTTCCGGCGCATCGACGAGTTTGCCGGCCAAGCGATACAGGAGATAGCGGGATGAACCTACAAACCATGATTGCGGGTAAACCGCTTGGCATTGAAATGAGTGCACGCGCCGCCGAGGAGATCGCCCGACGTGAGACGCCGCTGCCGGCGGAGATGGAGCTCTATTTCAGTTGCCTGGTGCGCAAGAAGGTGCGGTTTTACGAGGACACCGATCACCGGCCGCAGGATTCGGTACAGGTCGATGAGCATCGGAATGTGAGATTTCGCCCGGTGATGACACAGTCCTGCAGCGTCAGCGAGGTGGAGGGGGATGAGCCGCCGGTGACCGATTTCCCCATCACCAATCCGGCCGCCTTCGTGCCGCACTGGCTGCAGATCGATTATCGCGATAGGCGGTGGCAGGGCGAATTCGGTTACCGCCGGTAGATACTGCCAGGCCTTTGCTGACCTGCCATGCGCACGCGGCTTCGTTGGCCTATGCTTTTGCCTTATCCGTTTTCTCTGTAAGAAGTTCGCTCCGGTAACGACTAAGTCCTATACCGAGCACAGCGACAACGTCGACCACCAAAGGAGTACAGAGCCATGAACAACAAGCCCACTCAGCACCATGCCATGGTGGCGCTCACCGCCTACGTCGGAATGCTGCAACAAGGGTTCAAGCCCGGCCCGGCGGCAAACCCGTGCGCGCCAAAGAATCCTTGCGCCGCCAAACCGATGCCGAATCCCTGTGCGGCCAAAAATCTCTGTGCACCAAAGAGTCAGTAAGAAGAACCGGCCGCTGTGGGTTTCTATATGAACGGCCCCGTCGGCCATCACTGGTCATAGCGGTCGGCAGATTGCCAGTGCATTTACTGCCGTCCTACGTGGCAAACCGTTTTTCAGCGTTAACCCAATGCGAGGAACCCATCATGTCTCTATTTCCAGTTACCGTGCAATTGCGCCTTATCCTTCTGGCACTCCCTCTGCTGTTCATCTCTGCCACATACGCCGGCGAAAAGGCGGATAAAGCGTCCTATCCGGGTACCGTCACCGTCACCACCCCTCACAGTTTTGCCGTGTTGGTCCAGCGGCTGGAGCAGGCCATCAGTGACCACGACATGGGCCTGGTGGCCCGCGCCAGCGCCAGCGGCGGGGCCGCGAAGCGCGGGGTGACCATCCCCGGCAATGAGGTGCTGATGGTGTTCCGCAACGACTACGCGGTGCGCATGCTGGCTGCGAGCATTCCCGCCGGCATCGAAGCGCCGCTGCGCCTCTATGTCACGGAGAATGACGACGGCACCGCCGGCGTAACCTATCGCCTTCCCAGCGCGGTCTTCGCTCCGTATGGCAATGCGGAACTCGACGCCATGGCAGAGGAACTCGATCCGATCATCAAAGGGATCGTTACCGATGCCGCGAAGCGGCAGTGAGCCGTCCCCTCGGGCACAGTCCAGTGGCCGCGCGCTCGACGCCAGGGCAAGCGCCGATGAGATCCGCCACACCCTGCTCCTTCTCACCACCACCATCGGATTTCCCGGCGTGATGGCCGCCATGGACTGGGCGGAAAACATTATTGAGAAGAAATAATAAAGGCGGCATCACAGCAAAACAGCTCAACCGTATCACCCAACAACCCGTAATGGCCGGCACCCTCACCTCACTCCCATAGGTTTGGGTGAGCCTGCGTACCCCGACAAATATTGACCGGGCAGATGGTTGCGTTGGGGTTCGTTCCTCACCCCAACCTACGAGCTGAAAAAAGGCTTTACCGCAGAGGCGCAGAGACGCGAAGAACAATTGGTGAGAGAGGCAGGGGGAATGCTTTCTCTCGCTGGGATAAAGATGCAAGTCAGACGATTTCACACGAAGGAAATACTTTCCTCTGCGCCTTTGCGTCTCTGCGGTGGAATTATATGGGGCGATTAGATACCTATGCTGGATGCCTATTGATCCTGTTGGGCATATGATAAGCAGAAATACCTCGCATCACTTTCAACACACTTGGCCTGACTTACCCTAATCTTGTCCTATCGGCACCCAAGTCGATACGCCAAGGCGCGGTAGCATTAACCCTAGAGGATAAACTGAGCTGAAATGAACGCAAGACCCAAAAACGATGATTCAATCATCGTGCCCCTTCACCCCACAAGGAGAGGGCTACAAGGATGTCGCCTCCCCCCCCCCCGGGTTGGGTAAGGATCAAGCTACCCTCCACCTGACAATGAGTCTGTGTGATACAGTTTGGACTCACCGTGCTGTTTGCCGTTTCGTGAATAAACCGGAAAAAGACAGCGCCACCCATACCAGATCAAGGAATCAACCAGAGTGTCAC
>JAWOIT010000028.1:0-20053 GCA_046484535.1 Pseudomonadota bacterium
CGCAGCAGCTTGACCTGCATCTCCAGCGGCAGGTCGGCCACTTCGTCGAGGAACAGGGTGCCGCCGTTGGCCGCCTGGAACAGGCCGGCTTTATCGGCGTTGGCGCCGGTAAAGCTGCCTTTTTTGTGGCCGAACAGTTCGCTTTCCATCAGATCGGCGGGGATCGCGCCGCAGTTGACGGCGATAAAGGGGGCCTCGGCCCTGGGACCCTGGGCGTGGATCAGCCGCGCCACCAGTTCCTTGCCGGTGCCCGATTCGCCGCTGATGTAGATCGGTGCCTGGCTGCGGGCGAGCTTGCGGATGGTGTTGCGGATCCGCTCGATCGGCGCCGACCGGCCGAGCAGTCGGGGACCGCAAGGGGGGCTGCTCTCCGGTGTTTCGGTCTCATTGAGCCGCAGGGCGGTGTTGACTAGATCCCGCAGGGTCTGCAGGTCCACCGGTTTGTTGAGGAAGTCGAAGGCGCCGGCCTTGAGCGCCTCGATGGCGGAGTTCATATTGCCGTGGGCGGTGATCATCGCCACGGGGGTGTCCGGGTGTGACTGCTGAAGGGTGCGTATCAGGTCGATGCCGCTGCCGTCGGGCAGCCGCATGTCGGTCAGGCAGAGATCGAAGCGGTGTTGTGCCAGCAGTTCATGGGCCTCCTTCAGCGTCTCCGCTTCTTTACACTGCAGCTGCATCCGGGAGAGGGTGAGGGCCAGCAATTCCCGGATATCGGGTTCGTCGTCAACGATAAGGATCAAGTGGTTGGCTGTTTCCGCATTCATTGTTTTCTTGTTTTCTCACTGTTTACGGCGAAATACCAGTCGGAAGCGGCTCTGTCCGCCCGCTGTCGGTTCATAGCGCAGCTGCGCCCGGTTGGATTCGGCCATCTCCCGCGCCAGGTAGAGGCCCAGACCGGTACCGCTGCTTTCGGTGGTGAAAAAGGGCTCGAAGATCTGTTCCCGGTGCGCTTCACTGATGCCGGGCCCTTTATCGACAATATCGAGATAGCCGTGCTCATCATCCAGGGTACCCGCTGACAGGGTAACACTGGGATTGGCCGGGGACGCGGCGGCATGATGCAACCCGTTGAGGCAGAGATTGAACAGCAGCTGCCGCAGGTGGTCGGGATCGAACCAGGCCTTGAGATCGGGGTGGATTTTTTCCAGCTTCAGCTTTCCTTCCGCTGAGGGGTGGGCGTCGGAGAATTCCTCCATAAAGGCGGGAAGCCATGATTGGAGTGGCAGCAATCCGGCGCGGGAGCGGTCGCGCCGCCCGAGCTGCAGCACATTCTCCACGATGTCGTTAATACGCCGGGACTGTGTATTGATGATCTCGGTCAGCCGTCTATCGGCCTCGCTGAGGTCGGGAGCTTCGCTCAGTAGTGCACCGGCATGACTGATCGCGCCCAGCGGGTTGCGGATTTCATGGGCGATGCCGGCGGTCAGTCTGCCGAGGGAGGCGAGTTTCAACTGTTGCGCCTGGCGTGTGGTGTCCGCGGCGTCTTCGAGAAAGAGCAGGGTGCCGTCGCGCCGCTCTTCGCCTATGCTCAGAAGCTCGACCAGCACCTCGCTGGATGTTCCCTCCACCTGAACCCGCTGTTTTTGCCAGTCCGGTTCCCGTTTCCAGTTTTGCAGCAGCTGGTTCAGTTCCCGAGAGTATTGCGCCAGCGGCGCATGCAGATTGGCCATGGGCGTTCCCAGCATCTCCCAGGCGGCGCTGTTCATCAGCCTGACCCGGTTATCCGGGTCGACCACCATTACGCCGGTCTGGATCTGCTGGATGATGTACTCGGTCAGTTGGGCCATGTTGGCCAGATCGATGCTGCGTTGGTGCGCCAGCGCCTCGCTTTCACGCGCCCGGCGGGCCAGAACATGGGCCAGAGTCGCGGTGGCGAAGAGGGTGATGCCGAGCAGCCCCGCCAAAGGGTAGTTGACCTCGGCGGCGCCGGGGAATAACCCACTGTAGGTTTGTTCGAGCAAAATGGCGATGGTCGCCAGGGCGGCGAAAAAGCCCGGGATCCGGCCGGCGACGATCATGCTGCCGTTGGCGACACTCACCACCAGCAACATCCCCACTCCGCTGGCGATTCCGCCGCTGGCGTGCATCAGCAGGGTGATAAAGACGATGTCGGCAAGAATATGGGTATGGAGCTGGATGAGAAACGAGGGCCGCTGGATCGACAGCGGATACATCGCCAGGAGACTGAAGCCGAGGTAGGCGATGCTGATCCGGTAGAACAGGTGGGGCGAGGCCTGCCCCACCGGCGAGGGCAGTTCATCAATCAGGTAAAGCAGGACAAACAGTGCCGCCAGGGATAAACGGTAGAAATTGAGAAACCGCAGCGGACGCCAGGAAGGGACGATATCGTCCACGTCACGGGCGGGAGGGGGGGTGCCGAACGGCGGTTTTTGTATCTCAGCCAAGACCGGTTACCTCCCTGTTTCAATCCGGTCCGGCATCGCGGTGTTCGGGGCTGCAGTAGAAGTGACCGTCGCGCTCCAGCGCCTCCTCGGCAGGGATGTGGATACCGCAGTGGGCGCACTTGACCATCTTTCCGGGTGAGGAGGCGCTTTGTTTAATCTTCCCCTTCTCCTGCGTTTTCGGTTTGTTGAGCAGGCGGTAAAACATACGGTAAAGCAGCCAGACAATCAGGCCGATGACGATAAGTCGGATCAGGTTCATGGGTTGCCCTTGGTATCGATTCGACCCCTATTGTACCGTAACCTGCCGGCATAACCGAACCGCCCTGGAGTCCACCTCTTGAGGTGGCCGGGTAGGGTTTGCCGAGTTGGTAGGGTTTGCCGAGCCTGCGAGGCGAACCGCCCAGACGGTGCGCCTGACGGCGGCACCCTACGGATGGCAAAGCCACTGCCGGGTTTTGGTTGACGTAGGGTGTGCTGAGCCTGCGAAGCGCACCGCTCAGCGGTAAGCGGTGTCGGCGCTGTTTGGGTTGCGGCTTGACAGCTCAAGCGCTGTACTCCGGTATGGTGGCTCCGGCCGGCAAGGACTGGCGTCCACCTCTTGAGGTGGCCGCGTAGGGTTTGCCGAGTTGGTAGGGTTTGCCGAGCTTGCGAGGCGAACCGCCCAAACGGTGCGCCTGACGGCGGCACCCTACGAAAGATGGGACAACAGCTGGGTTTTGGTTGCCCGGCCGCGATTATTGCTGAGGAACCTTTGCGCTCTTTGCGCCGCGCGGCGGTTTGTTTCACAATAGGCCACCATTTTTTACGTCTATTTCAAGAATAATTTCCGGGGAAAACCAATGAATCTCCACGAATACCAGGCAAAGGGTGTCTTTGCCCAATACGGTGTGCCGGTGCCCGAGGGGCAGGTGGCCTGCTCCTTACACGAGGCCGAGCACGCCGCACAGGCCCTTGGTGGTAAGCGCTGGGTAATCAAGGCGCAGGTGCACGCCGGCGGCCGCGGCAAGGCCGGCGGGGTCAAGCTGGTCAATTCCATCGATGAGCTCAAGGCCGAGGCGGATCGCCTGCTCGGCAGCCGTCTGGTGACCCACCAGAGCGGCGCGGAGGGTCAGCCGATTGATCAGGTCCTGATTGAGGGGGTCAGCGACATCGCCCGCGAGCTCTATCTCAGCGTGGTGGTGGACCGGGGGCGCAAGCGCGTGGTCTTCATGGCCTCCAGCGAGGGGGGCATGGATATCGAGGAGGTCGCGGCGAATACCCCGGAGAAGATCTATACCGTGGCGGTGGACCCGGTGGTCGGCCTGCAGGCCTACCAGACCCGCCGCATCGCCTTCGGCCTGGGCCTGGAGGGAACCCAGGTGAAGGAGCTGGGCGCTATCATGAACGGCCTCTACCGCCTGTTTACCGAGCGTGACGCCTCGCTGGTGGAGCTCAACCCGCTGGTGGTTACCGGTGAGGGCCACCTCATCGCCCTCGATGCCAAGGTCAACCTGGACGAGAATGCCCTCTACCGCCAGCCGGAGATGGCCAAGCTGCGCGACCCCTCGCAGGAGGATGAACGCGAGTACCGTGCCAAGCAGCATGATCTCAACTACGTGCGCCTGGATGGCAACATCGGCTGTATGGTCAACGGCGCGGGCCTGGCGATGGCCACCATGGACTTGATTAAACTTTCCGGCGGCGAGCCGGCCAACTTCCTGGATGTGGGTGGCGGCACTACCGCCGAGCGGGTGGCCGAGGCGTTCAAACTAATCCTCTCCGACGACAAGGTCGAGGCTATTCTGGTCAACATCTTCGGCGGTATCGTCCGCTGCGACCTCATCGCCGAGGGCATTATCGCCGCGGTGAAGGAGGTCGACGCCAAGGTGCCGGTGGTGGTGCGCCTGGAGGGCACCAACGTGGAACAGGGGCGCAAGATGCTGTCCGAGAGCGGCCTGGGTGTCCAGGCCTCCGAAAGTCTGACCGAGGCGGCGAAGATGGTTGTCGCCGCTGCAAAGGGGGAATAAGCCATGGCGATTTTGATCGATAGAGACACCAAGGTGATCTGCCAGGGCTTCACCGGCAAACAGGGCACCTTCCACTCCGAGCAGGCGATCGCCTACGGCACCAACCTGGTCGGCGGCGTGACCCCCGGCAAGGGCGGCACCACCCACCTGGACCGCCCGGTGTTCAACACCGTGCACGATGCAGTGGCCGAGACCGGCGCCGACGCCACCATGATCTACGTGCCGGCACCGTTTGCCGCCGATGCGATCCTTGAGGCGGCCGATGCCGGCATCGAGACCATCGTCTGCATCACCGAGGGGATCCCGGCGATGGATATGCTCAAGGTCAAGGCGGCGCTCTCCGGTTACAAACAGGGGCCGCGCCTCATCGGCCCCAACTGCCCGGGTGTGATCAGCCCCGGCGAGTGCAAGATCGGCATCATGCCCGGTGCGATCCATAAGAAGGGCAAGATCGGCATCGTCTCCCGCTCCGGCACCCTCACCTACGAGGCGGTGCACCAGACCACCCGGGCGGGACTCGGTCAGTCCACCTGTGTCGGCATCGGCGGCGATCCCATCCACGGTATGAGCTTTATTGACACCCTCTGCCTGTTCGAGCGCGACCCGCAGACCGAAGGGATTATCATGGTCGGTGAGATCGGCGGCACCGCCGAGGAGGAGGCCGCGGAGTTCATCGCCAAGCACATCAGCAAGCCGGTGGTCTCCTACATCGCCGGTGTCACCGCCCCTCCGGGCAAGCGCATGGGCCACGCCGGGGCGATCATCGCCGGCGGCAAGGGTACGGCGGACGAGAAGTTCGCCGCCCTGGAGCAGGCCGGTGTCACCGTGGTGCGCTCCCCGGCCGAAATGGGTGCGCGCATGGCCGAAGTGCTGAAAGCGGGTTAAAAGCAAAACCCTTTAAACGCAAAGGCGCGAAGACGCGAAGGACGCAAAGTTTTGATGATTGGAGCATGCTTACGATCGTCATCCCGGCGCAGGCCGGGATCCAGCATGTAGGTTGGGGTGAGGAACGAACCCCAACGATGGGTTGCTTGATGAATAACAATGTTGGGGTTCGCAGGCTCACCCCAACCTACGGGCTTGCCGCGATTCGATTTGAAAGTCGCGGCTGGAAGCCGCTCCTATAGGGGGCACTATAATCACCATTAAAACCTTTGCGCACTTTGCGCCTTTGCGGTGAAACTCTTTTCTATGAACACACTCCGTATCGTAATGGCCCAGCTGAATATGCTGGTGGGGGATATCGAGGGCAATGCCGCCAAGGTCATCGCCGCGGCCGAGCGCGCCCGCGATGAGTTCGCTGCCGATGCCATCGTCTTTCCCGAACTGACACTCACCGGCTATCCGCCGGAGGATCTGCTGCTGCGCCCCGGCCTCTACACCCGGGTGCTGGCGGCGCTGGAGCAGATCAACCTCAAGGTGCGGGATATCGATATCATCCTCGGCCACCCCCATGCCGCCGCGGGTGGCTTCTACAATGCCGCCTCGCTGCTGCGGGCCGACACCACCGAGGCGACCTATCACAAACAGCACCTGCCCAACTACAGTGTGTTCGACGAGAAGCGCTACTTCGCCTCGGGCAGCGAGCCCTGTGTCGTCGCGATCAAGGGTGTACCGGTGGGGCTGACCGTCTGCGAGGATATCTGGCAGCCCGGTTCGGTCAATCAGGCCACGGCTGCCGGCGCCCGCCTGATCATCAATATCAACGCCTCCCCGTTTCATATCGACAAGTGCCGTGAGCGTGAAGAGGCGGTCCGTGAGCGGGTAGCCGAGGGGCAGGTGCCGGTGCTTTACGTCAACCTGGTCGGCGGCCAGGATGAACTGGTGTTCGACGGCGGCTCCTTTGTTATGGATGCCGCCGGCAATATCAGCCGGCAGGCCCCCGCCTTCGAGGAGGGGCTCTACCTGGCCGAATTCGATATTGATGGTGAAACGGTGACACCCCGGCCCGGCGTCTGCGCCATGCCGCTGAGCGAGGAGGCCAGCGCCTACAACGCACTGGTGCTCGGCATCCGTGACTATATCCGCAAGAACGGTTTTCCCGGTGTGGTCATCGGTCTTTCCGGCGGGATCGACTCGGCGCTGACCCTGGTGCTGGCGGTGGATGCCATCGGCGCGGAAAAGGTCGAGGCGGTGATGATGCCTTCGCGTTACACCGCCGAACTCAGCCTTGAGGGGGCCCGTGAGGAGGCCGAGGCGCTGGCGGTCGATTACCGGGTGATCCCCATCGAGCCGGCCTTCAACGTCTTCCTGGAGAGTCTCAAGGGTGAATTTGCCGGTCGCGAGCCCGACACCACCGAGGAGAACATCCAGGCCCGTTGCCGCGGCATCATCCTTATGGCGATCTCCAATAAAAAGGGCAAGATGGTGCTCACCACCGGTAACAAGAGCGAGATGGCGGTGGGTTACGCCACCCTCTACGGCGACATGGTCGGCGGCTTCGGCGCGCTGAAGGACGTGCCCAAGACCCTGGTGTTCCGCCTCGCCCGTTACCGAAATACGATATCCCCGGTGATCCCCGAGGCGGTGATCGAGCGCCCACCCTCCGCGGAGTTGGCCGCGGATCAGAAGGACACCGACAGCCTACCCCCCTATGAGGAGCTCGATGTCATCCTCGAGATGTACGTGGAGCAGGACAAGTGCGCCGAGGACATCGTGGCGGCAGGCTATGACGAGGCGGTGGTCCGCCGGGTGATCCGGTTGGTGGATGTGAACGAATACAAACGCCGTCAGGCCCCGCCGGGGGTGCGTATAACCCGCCGCGCCTTCGGTCGCGACCGGCGTTATCCGATCACCTCGGGGTTTGGCAGGGGGAAGGGGTGAAGTTTCGAGTTAAAAATTTAGAGTTCAAAGATAACTAAGCCCCGTGAAGCTAACCGCAGAGGCGCAGAGCTCGCTTATTGCTTGCGTAATGCCGGTCAGTTAAAGAAAGCGCAGTTTGTAGGAGCGGCTTCCAGCCGCGATTTTCGAATCCATTCGCGGCAGCACCGTTCCTGCGCATCCCTGCGCTCACGGTATTTGTCCATCCTTGGACATCGATGCCGCTCCTACATATGAACGTAGGGTGGCGCCGTCAGGCGCACCGTCGAGGCTCAAGGTAGCGGGATCCGCCAATGCCCTTTACAATCAAGCCATCATTTAGGCTTCACCCTTTGCGCCTTTGCGGTGAGAGAGGCGGTTCGCCTCGCAGGCTCGGCAAACCCTACCGACTTGGGGCTTACCCCGGTAACCGTAGAGAGGCGGTTCGCCTCGCAGGCTCGGCAAACCCTACCGACTCGGAACTTACCCCGGAAACCGTAGGGTGCCGCCGTCAGGCGCGCCGTCTCATGGTGGCGGGATCCACCAATTCCCTTTACAATCAAGCCATCATTTAGGCTTCACCCTTTGCGTTCTTTGCGCCTTTGCGGTGAGTAGTTGTAGGGTGTGCCGAAAGGCGCACCATTGTGCTTTGCGTCTTCGCCTACATGGATGTAGGTGAGGGGCGTGAGCAGGATGCGGCAAGCCTTGCGGTGAATAATCAAAAAGGAAACTCGATATGAAAAAGGTTGAAGCGATCATCAAACCGTTCAAACTCGACGATGTGCGCGAAGCGCTTTCCGAAATCGGGGTGGCCGGCGTGACGGCGACGGAAGTGAAAGGCTTCGGCCGCCAGAAGGGGCACACTGAACTCTATCGCGGTGCCGAATATGTGGTCGATTTCCTGCCCAAGGTCAAACTCGAGGTGGTTGTCGGCGATGAGATGGCCGAGCAGTGTATCGAGGCGATTATCAATGTCGCCCGCACCGGCAAGATCGGCGATGGCAAGATCTTCGTCTCCGATATCGAACGGGTGATTCGAATTCGTACCGGTGAGGAAGGCCCTGAGGCGATCTAAGGCAAAAGGGAACGATTCGCCCTTTCTGAGACAGTGAGTCTGGATGCCGGAACAAGCCCGGCATGAGGCGGCCGGGGAACCCTTTGCGCCTCAGCGCCTTTGCGGTTGGCTTTTATGGGGTGAATCGTTACGGCAAGAATTTCTCAGCAGAAGGTTCAAGGTGAAGGAAGCGTCTTGAACCTTGAAGATGTAACTTTAAACCGGCTTTAAAGGTAATCGACCACCTCACCCAGCGGACGGCGCGGGGTCTCTTCCGGGAGTTCAGCCGGGTAGCCGATGCTCAGCAGCGCCAGCGGCTCCAGTCCGGCTTTCAGTTCGAATTCCTTTTTGATCCGCTCGCCATCAAAGTACCCCACCCAGGTCGAACCCAGCCCGGCGGCCACCACGGCCAGTTGGGCGTAGGCCGCTGCGATGGTGGTGTCCTGTACGGCGTACAGTTTCTCACCGCGCTCGCCGTATTTTTTCGCCGCGCGCTGCGGGTCGCTGCAGAACAGCAGTGTCACCGGGGCTTCGGCGATGAATGTCTGATCGCCGGCCAGCCGGCTGAGAAGCTTGCGTTGTTCGGCGTCGGTGATGACGTTAATGCGGTAGGACTGCAGGTCACCGGCAGAAGGCGCGGCACAGGCCATCTCGAGAATCGCATGCAGTTTCTCCTGCTCCACCGGCAGGTCGCTGCGGTATTGGCGAATAGAGTGGCGATGGCGTACCGTTTCGAAAAAGTCCCACATATTATTCTCCTTGTTCCTGTGGTGTGTCCGGTGTTTCCCCGGCTGTACCGCCCTCTTTGAGCTCAGCCAGGTCGGGGTGATCCGGGTGGTTCTTCTCCAATACGCGCAGTGCATCATTGGCCAGATCGGTCATATCCATCCGGCGGTAGGCCTTGACCATGATCACCAATGCCTCGGGGATGGCGGTTGATTGTTGATAGTTTTCCAGCACATATTTGGCGCGGTTGGCGGCGGCCAGGTAGCTGCCGCGGCGCAGGTAATAATCGGCCACATGCAGTTCGTGCCGGGCCAGATAATTGCGCAGCTGCTTCATGCGCTTAACGGCGTCCGGGACGTAGCGACTTTCCGGGAATGAGGTCACCAGCGCTTTGAAATAGTTGAATGACTCACGGATTGTGGCGGGATCACGCAGGGATCGATCCATGGGAAACACCTTTTCCATCAGGTTTTCACCTTGATTGAAGGTCGCCAGGCCACGCAGATAGTAGGCATAGTCCACACTGGGGTGTCGCGGATGCAGTTTGATGAAACGGTCGGCCGCGGCGACGGCCGTGGCCGGTTCCTGGGCCTTGTAGTGGGCGTAAATGGTTTCCAACTGCGCTTGTTGCGCATATCGTCCGTAGGGGTAGCGCGCCTCCAGCTTGGTGTAGTAGTCGATTGCGGTGGCATAGTCGCCGCTATCGAGCGCTTCCTTGGCGGTTTGATAGAACTTCTCCGCATCCCACTCGGCGGTCTCGTCTTCTGTGAGGGTGGAACAACCGGCAAGCAGCAAAACCAGAGAAAAGATGGACAGTATTTTGGGAAAACGCATAGTATCCGTTACTTTGTAAGATAAGCAGATGGTAAGTATACCTATGGCACCGGCCGGAATAAACGAAAGTGATGAGAAATCCTCCGAGCAGGAGGAGCGGTGGTTTGAGGCGGTGGCGCCCGAGGCCATGGCCGGGCGGCGCCTGGACCAGGTACTGGCGGAGCTTTTTACGGACTACTCCCGCTCGCGTCTGCAGCAATGGGTCAAGGAGGGTAAGGTCACGGTTGATGGCAAATGCCTGCGACCGCGGGATAAGCTGCTAGGCGGTGAGCGGATTGAGTTGAGGGCGCAGCTGGAGCCGGATACCCGTTTTGAGCCCGAGCCGATCGAGCTGGATATCGTCTATGAGGACGAGGCCATTCTGGTGATCAACAAGCCCGCCGGTCTGGTGGTACACCCGGCCGCCGGCAACTGGCAGGGCACCCTGCTCAACGCCCTGCTGCACCACCACCCGGGAATTGCGGTGGTTCCCCGCGCCGGTATTGTGCACCGGCTGGACAAAGCCACCACCGGCCTGTTGGTGGTGGCCAAGACCATCGAGGCCCAGACATCCCTGGTCGAGCAGCTGCAGGCGCGCAGCTTTACCCGTGAATACGATGCGGTGGTCAACGGGGTGCTGACCGGCGGCGGTACCGTGAATGCCCCTATCGGGCGCCATCCGGTGGACCGCAAGCGCATGGCTGTAGTGCAAAACGGCAAACCGGCGGTCACCCACTACCGGCTGGCCGAGCGTTTCCGCGCCCATACCCACATCAAGGTGCAGCTCGAGACCGGACGAACCCACCAGATCCGGGTGCATATGGCCCATCAGCGTTACCCGCTGGTCGGTGACCCGGTCTACGGCGGTCGCCTTAGAATCCCTCCGGCAAGTGGTGAGGCGCTGCAACAGATGTTGCGGCGCTTCGGCCGTCAGGCCCTTCACGCCTCGCGTCTGGGCTTGGTCCACCCGGTGACAGGCGAGTATATGGAATGGACGGCGCCGTTGCCGGAGGATATGCAGCACCTGCTGGAGGTATTGCGGGAGGATGCACAGCTTGTTTGATTGTTGTAGGAGCGGCATCTTGCCGCGACCAGAGTTATGTAAACGCTTCTCGCGGCTGGAAGCCGCTCCTACGTGAGGCGGGAGATGTTAGTGCCCTTTGAGATAATTCGTCCCCCCTGGCCCGCCCCCGCCAACGTCCGCGCAGCGGTGACCACTCGCAGCGGCGGTGTCAGCCTGCCGCCCTACGATAGCCTCAACCTCGGCGATCACGTGGGTGATGACCCGCAGGCGGTGGCGGAGAACCGGCGCCGCCTGGTGGATGCGCTCAAGCTGCCCGCCGAGCCGCGCTGGCTCAAGCAGGTCCATGGCACCTGTTCGGTGGATGCCTCGCGTTGCACCACAGGTTGTGAGGCCGATGCGGTGTATACCGAAAAGAGCGGTGTGGTTTGTGCGGTGCTCACGGCCGATTGTTTGCCGCTGCTGTTGTGTGATCGTGGTGGTACGCGCATCGCGGCGGTGCATGCCGGTTGGCGCGGTCTGCTGGCCGGAGTGATCGAACAGACCGTATCGGCCATGGGGTCACCGGATGAGCTGATGGTCTGGCTGGGTCCGGCGATCGGCCCCAGGGCCTTTGAGGTGGGCGCGGAGGTACGTGAGGCCTTTGTTACAGAGGATGCCGCCGCCGATGGCGCTTTTGCCCCATCTACGGATGGCCGTTATCTGGCGGACATCTACGCCCTGGCGCGTCTGCGCTTGCATCGCGTCGGCGTCGACGCCATTTATGGAGGAGAGCACTGCACCTACTCCGAGCCGGAACGGTTCTACTCCTACCGCCGCGACGGTGTAACCGGCCGTATGGCCGGCCTGATTTGGCTTGAGTCGTAGGGTTTGCCGAGCCTGCGAGGCGAACCGCACCGTGTAGCGACATCAGCCCGAGTATTGTTGTTTACGGTGCGCCTGATGGCGCACCCTACAACTCCTGCCGCGACGGTGTGACCAACCGTTTGGTCAGTCTGTTCCGGTTAGAGTGAAAAACCATTCACCGCAGAGGCGCAAAGGCGCAGAGGATGTGAGAAAATCATATAGCAGGTGAGGAGTGATGGTATATCCATTTGCACTCTGTGACTCAATACGTTCTTTGCGCCTCCGCGTCTTTGCGGTGAATCTCTTTAAGGAGCAAAAATGAAACACTGGTATATGTTGACCGTGGTGGGGAAGGATCGGCCCGGGATCGTCGCCCATCTTAGCGCGGCTCTGTATGACGGCGGCTGTAACCTCGGCGAGGCGTCCATGATCCGTCTGGGCGGCAATTTCACCATCATGCTGATGGTGGAGTTCGACGGCAACAAAAGCGCCCTGAACCACATGATCGAGCCGGTGGCCGAATCGTTGGGGCTGCACCTGCATGTGGATCGCATCGATGCCAAATTGCACCAGCACCTGGAGCCGGATGTGCGCATCACCGTCTACGGCGCCGATCGCGCCGGTATTGTCGCGCATATTACCGGCGCCCTGGCCGAGGCGGGCCTGCATATCCTGGACATGGATACCTCGGTGGCCGGCACCGAGGACAAGCCGATCTATATCATGCAGATCGAGGGGCATGCGGCCGAGGGCGTTAAGTCGCTGCAGTCGGCACTGGATGCGGTGGCGGAGAAGGGCGTTGAGGCGCAGCTGGAAACCATCGATACGATGATCGGATAGGAAGGTACGATGGCTGTTTTGGATATCCTGACCTATCCCGATGAGCGCCTGAAGCAGGCGTCGGTGCCGGTCGAGCGCTTCGACGATGAGTTGCGCACCTTCGTCTCGGATCTGGAGGAAACCATGCGCGCCGGACCGGGTGGTGTCGGCATCGCCGCCCCGCAGGTGGGGCGATTTGAGCGCATCGTCCTGGTCGACTGTTCGGTTACGCGCAAACCGGTGCCCAATCATGGCTTTATGGTACTGATCAATCCCGAGATCACCGAGTGGGAGGGGATGAAGGTCGGCCGCGAGGGCTGTATGTCGGTGCCCGACTACACCGGCAATGTCATCCGAGCCGAACGGATCAAGTTCACCGCCTTCGATGGTTTTGGCGCGCAGCACGAGTATGAGTGCGAGGGCTTTGAGGCGCGTGCGGTACAACACGAGTGCGATCATTTGGACGGCATGTTGTTTCTGGATCGGCTGGTCAGCCGCCGCAACGATCTGTTCCGGCGCAAGGTCTACCAGAAGAAGTAGTCTGCGCAGATGAGTCTCGATATTGTTCCCGTTCTGCTCTGGGCCTTAGTCGCTCTGCTTATCGTGGGGTTGGCACTGTTGTGGTTCCTCGCCGGCAGGGCCTGCGAGCTGGACTGGGGGCGATACTGGATGAACCACCTCGATGGCCTCAACCGGATTTTCTGCTGTCGTTATCATCGGTTGCGTGGCGACCGCATCAAGCTGCCCGAAAAGGGTCCGGCGATTCTTGTGGCCAACCATATCTCCGGCCTGGATCCGTTGCTGATGTTTGCCGCCAGCCGGCGCAAACTGCGCTTTCTTATCGCCACCGAACAGTATTACCGTTTCGGGCTGCAGTGGTTGTTTCGTGCCGTCGGCTGTATCCCGGTCGATCGCAAGGGCCGTCCCGAGCGCGCTTTCCGCGATGCGCTCCGGGCACTCAAGGAGGGTGACGTGGTAGCCCTTTTTCCGCACGGCAAGATTCATCTCGACAGTGATCCGCCACGCCATCTTAAGCCGGGAGCGATTCGCCTCGCTCAGATGGCCGACTGCCCCGTCTACCCGGTGCGCATTGAGGGGGTACGAGCCCGGGGAAAGATCTTTCGCCCGGTGATTCTCCGGGCCCGGGCGCACTTGTATAACCGTCCGGTGCTTGACTGCGGCGGGTTGGCCCCGAGGGAGTGCCTGCAGCAGCTGGAGCCCTTGTTGGCGCCGCCGGAGAAGTAACGTTTCAAGTTTCAAGGTAACTACTCGCCCCATGAAGCTAACCGCAGAGGCGCAGAGGCGCAAAGACTTCTTAATTACAGGACTTTGCACCACATCATCCAGATCGCTAGCGGGGTTGTCCTGTTATCGGTGCTGTTATCGGTTCTTGCGTGGGGTAGTCAATGCGGTTCGCCTAGCAAGCTCGGCACACCCTACATCAGTTGCAGGATGTGCTGTTAGGCACAGCGTTGTGTGGGGGCGTGTGTTTATTAACGGACCGGATGCCGGTTCGTCTCGCAGGCTCTACAAGCCCTACCAACTTAAGCAGTCAGCCTTTGCGTCTCTGCGCCTTTGCGGTGAGATCATTCATATTGGGGGGGTGAGTAGTGACCTTGAACTTTGAACTTAAAAATACCGCTCCTTTGCATGCCTGTATCCATGGCATACCGAGCAGCTTCTGGTGTTAACTTAACCTTGCGCTTTAATCCCCGTTACACAGGAACCGAATGCTCACTTCCAGCCCACCCAGCGGCGAGTCACCGAGGCTGAGTTCGGCATGGTTGAGCTCGGCGATGCGTTTGACGATGGAGAGCCCCAGTCCGCTCCCCGGCGTATCCTGCCCGGCCAGGCGGTAGAAGCGCTCAAAGATTTTTTCCCGCTCCTCCTTGGGGACCCCCGGTCCGCTGTCGCCGATGCGAAGGATAAGACACCGCCCCTCACTGCGCTCGATGCTGACGCTGACCTGTCCTCCTTCGGGGGTATAGCGAATCGCATTGTCCAGCAGGTTGCGCAGCAGCACTTCAATACCCTCCCGCATTCCGGTGGTTTTCGGGTTGCTGCAGCTATTAAGCGCCACGTTGATGCGCTTTTGCCTCGCCTGGCCGGCATCGTCGGCAATGATGTTTGCGGCAATCCGCTCCAGATCCACCATCTCAACCGGAGCATGGTGATTCTCCGGATCAATCCGCGCCAGGGTGAGTAACTGTTCCACCAGCGCAGAAGCGCGGTCCACCCCCTTAAGAACGCTATCCAGCGCCTGATTTCGTTCGTGGTCGTCCCTGCTGCGTCGGGCAACCTGCGCCTGAACCTTCAGTGCGGCCAGCGGTGTGCGCAACTCGTGGGCGGCATCTGCGGTGAAACGGCGTTCATTTTCGAAGGCGCAGGCGAGACGTTCGAACAGTCTGTTGAGGGCCTTGACCAGTGGGATGACTTCCTCAGGTATGGACTTTTCATCGACCTTGTCCAGATTATCCGGATCGCGCTGAATGATGGCTTCGGCGAGACGCCTCAATGGACTCAATGTGCGTGTCACGCCGAGGGAAATGAGCAGGGTCAAAAGCGGTAGGGCGATGATCAACGACAGGCCGATACGCATCGCCACCGCGCTACTGAGCTCTTCGCGTATCGCCATCGCCTCGCCCACCTGCACCTGAAAGCCGCTGTCTTCGTCCAGGAGTGAAAAGACACGCCAGCGCTCACCATTGATCTCGCGGATGCTGTAACCGTTTAGCTTCTCGCCCAGAGGCCTCTCGGGGGCGTTGAAGGAGCGTAGTAACAAAGTGTTTTGCGGTTGTTGCCATAACTGGTAGGCGAGTTTGTACTCGTATTCGTGGCCGCCGGCGGTAAAGCGGGTCTCCCCGGTAAAGTGGATATGCGTGTTATCGAGTTCACCGCCGGAGAGCTCAATCAATTCATGCCCGGCCACAGAGAGCAGGGTGCGTGCGGTCTGCGCCATCTGGGCATCGAACAGCTCGCGCACCTCGTGGCGGCTATCCTGATAGCCGGTAACGGCGGTAACCGCCCATATCCCCGCGGTGATTGAGATCAGCAACACCAGCAGGCGCCGTCGCAGGGAGAATGTCATATCGGATCAATGATGTAGCCGGTGCCGCGGATGGTGCGTATCAGTTCGGCGCCGAGTTTTTTTCGCAGGTGGTGGATATAGACCTCAATGGCATTACTCTCCACTTCGCCATCCCAGGAGTAGAGGTCCTCCTCCAGGCGCGAACGCGTGACGACCTTGCCCTCATTTTCGAGCAGCAGATGCAATACGGCATATTCACGCGGCGATAACTCCACCACCGCCCCATTTTGGCTGACGCTGTGTGAGGCGGGGTCGAGCACGATATCGCCATGGCGGATTTCATTGCCGGCCCGGCCGCTGCTGCGGCGAAGCAGCGCGCGCAGGCGGGCCGACAGCTCATCCAGGTCGAACGGCTTGACCATATAGTCATCGGCGCCGCTGTCCAGTCCGGTGACCCTGTCGGCGATCGCATCACGCGCGGTCAGGATCAAGACCGGCAGGGTGCTTCCACGGCCGCGCAGTTGCCGCAGGATCTCCAGTCCTGATTTGTCCGGCAGACCGATGTCCAGCACCATCAAGTCGTACCGCTCGCTGTCCAGGGCCATCTCCGCGGAACGGCCATCGGTGAACCAGTCCACTTGATAGTCGTCCTGGCTCAGGCCGGCACGAATGCCGTCACCCAGCAGCGGGTCATCCTCTACGAGTAGCAGTCGCATCGTTTTGCTTTCACCATCCCTTTCAAACGCAGCCATTCGGCACTATGTTCGATAATGCCGACATGCGCTTAAGATTACCTTAAACAACCACTGTTGTGTCGTAATTACTCGTCCTCCACATCCCAAAAGATAACAATGCACTCACCGCCAGAGGTCATAATGATGTGGTGGAAAGGTATCTAATAAGAAGTCTTAGCGCCTTTGCGCCTCTGCGGTTAGCTTTACGTGTCAGGACAATAACCGATGAATGAGCTGGGCTAAAACCTTAGTTTTAATGCTTGAATTCAAGTGCCGCGACCATATCTTGATAGTAAGTCGTTAACAACATTTTTATGGAGGGTTGAACCCGATGCGAATGGATAAATTGACCACCAAGTTTCAGATGGCGCTGGCCGATGCCCAGAGCCTTGCGGTGGGGCGTGATCACCAGTTCATCGAGCCGGTACACCTGATGACCGCACTGCTGGATCAGGAGGGCGGCACGGTACGTCAGCTGCTGTCTCAGGCCGGCGTCAACGTCAATGGCCTGCGCTCGCAGCTGGGTGATGCGTTGGATAACCTGCCTTCGGTGGAGGGGACCGGCGGCGACGTGCACATCTCCAACGACACCGGCAAGCTGCTGAACCTCACCGACAAGCTGGCGCAACAGCGCAAGGATGCCTACATCTCCTCCGAGCTGTTCGTGCTCGCTGCGCTTGAGGATAAGGGCCGGCTGGGTGAGCTGCTGCGCGCCAACGGCGCCAACAAGGAGGCAATCGAAAAGGCGATCGAGGCGATGCGAGGCGGGGCCAAGGTCGATGACCCGGATGCCGAAGAACAGCGCCAGGCGCTGGAGAAATACACCATCGATCTGACCGAACGGGCCGAACAGGGCAAGCTCGACCCGGTGATCGGCCGCGACGATGAGATCCGCCGTGCGGTACAAGTATTGCAACGGCGCACCAAGAACAACCCGGTGCTCATCGGCGAGCCCGGCGTGGGCAAGACCGCCATCGTTGAGGGGCTGGCGCAGCGCATCATCAACGGCGAGGTGCCCGAGGGGCTGAAGGGCAAGCGTCTGCTCTCCCTCGATATGGGCGCGCTGATCGCCGGGGCCAAGTTCCGCGGCGAGTTCGAGGAGCGGCTCAAGGCGGTACTGAATGACCTGTCCAAGCAAGAAGGACAGATCATCCTCTTCATCGACGAGATCCACACCATGGTCGGCGCCGGCAAGGCCGAGGGCTCGATGGATGCGGGCAATATGTTGAAGCCGGCCCTGGCCCGCGGCGAACTGCACTGCGTCGGCGCCACCACCCTGGACGAGTACCGTCAGTACATTGAGAAGGATGCCGCGCTGGAGCGCCGCTTCCAGAAGGTGCTGGTGGACGAGCCGAGCGTCGAGGACACTATCGCCATCCTGCGCGGCCTGAAGGACAAATACGAGGTGCACCACGGGGTGAAGATCACCGACCCGGCCATCGTCGCCGCGGCGACCCTGTCTCACCGCTACATCACCGACCGCCAACTGCCGGACAAGGCTATCGATCTGGTGGATGAGGCCGCCAGCCGCATCCGCATGGAGATCGACTCCATGCCGGAGGATATGGACAAGCTCGACCGGCGACTGATCCAGCTCAAGATCGAGCGTGAGGCACTTAACAAGGAGACCGATGAGGCCTCCAAGAAACGACTGGAACACCTGCAGGAGGAGATCGATCGACTGGAGCGTGAGTACTCCGACCTGGAAGAGGTGTGGAAATCGGAGAAGGTGGCGCTGCAGGGCAGCCAGCACATCAAGGAGGATCTGGACCGTGCCCGCCAGGAGTTGGAGACCGCACGCCGCGCCGGCGACCTGGCGCGCATGTCCGAGATCCAGTACGGCAAGATCCCCGAGCTGGAAAAGCAGCTCGAGTCCTGCGAGGACGTGGAACTGGCCGAGCCGAAACTGCTGCGCAACAAGGTCACCGACGAGGAGATCGCCGAGGTGGTCTCCAAGTGGACGGGCATCCCGGTCTCCAAGATGCTCGAGGGCGAGCGCGACAAGCTGCTGCGCATGGAAGACGAATTGCACAAGCGGGTTATCGGTCAGGACGAGGCGATCAAGGCGGTCAGTGACGCCATCCGCCGCTCCCGTGCGGGACTGGCCGATCCGAATCGCCCTAACGGTTCGTTCCTGTTCCTCGGTCCGACCGGGGTGGGTAAGACGGAGCTGTGCAAAGCGCTCGCCTCCTTCCTCTTCGACACCGAGGAGGCGATGGTGCGCATCGACATGTCCGAGTTCATGGAGAAGCACTCGGTGGCGCGACTCATCGGCGCACCTCCCGGCTATGTCGGCTATGAGGAGGGCGGTTATCTCACCGAAACGGTTCGCCGCAAGCCCTATTCGGTGATCCTGATGGACGAGGTGGAGAAGGCCCACCCGGATGTGTTCAACATCCTGTTGCAGGTGTTGGACGATGGCCGCCTCACCGACGGCCACGGCCGCACGGTGGACTTCCGCAACACCGTTATCGTCATGACCTCCAACCTCGGCTCGCAGCAGATCCAGGAGATGGCCGGCGATGAACACTATGGCCAGATCAAGGAGACGGTAATGCAGGTGGTCGGCCAACACTTCCGCCCCGAGTTTATCAACCGGGTCGACGAGGTGGTGGTGTTCCACCCGCTGCAGAAGGAACAGATCCGCGCCATCGCCGATATCCAGATCGACTATCTGCGCAAGCGTCTGGCCGAGCGCGACATGGCGCTGGAGCTGACCGAGGCGGCGCTGGACAAACTGGGTGAGGCCGGTTTCGATCCGGTCTACGGCGCCCGGCCGCTCAAGCGGGCCATTCAGCAGCGCATCGAAAACCCGCTGGCCCAGCAGATCCTCGGCGGCGAGTTTGTGCCCGGTGATACCGTTCTGGTCGATGTGCAGGATGGTGAGATGCGTTTCAGCAAGGGCGCACCCGCGGCCGCTTAAACGGCTGAGAGGTCATCATGAGTGATAAGGCCTTGCAAGGGTAATGCCGGTCAGTTAGGGAAAACCTAACTTGTAGGAGCGGCTTCCAGCCGCGAATAAAGTATTGCATCGCGGCTGGAAGCCGCTCCTACAGGGTTAATAATGGCTTAACTGACCGTTATTGCCCCTTAGGGCCTTTTTTTATACCGGCCCCGGAACACACGTAAGAAAAATGTTCAGGCGCTGCTTGATGCACATAAACGCCCCGTAACTACTTGCACGAAAAAATGCTCTCATCGGAGACTATCTGTTAAAGCGAGCCTTGGTGATACACATGCCTTCGCATGCAAAAATGGCGTTTCAGGCGAGTTAACAGAAAAGAATTTCCTCTGCGCCTTTGCGTCTCTGCGGTGAGATTATTTATTGGGAGGGCGAGTCGTTACCTGCTATCTTCAAAGTAGTAGCGTTACGAGCGGGAGGCGTTATGCAACTGAGAGGTTCATGTCACTGCGGCGCCGTGCGGTTTGATGTTGCAGGGCCACACCCCTATCCGTTTTTGCTCTGTTACTGCCTCTATCCGGATGAGTCGCTCGCCGAGTGGCATCACCGCCACGGGCTGGAGAGCAGGCCGTGATTTTCCTCGAAACCGCCATCGTCGACTGCCCTTACTGTGGGGAGTCGAACGAACTGCTGATCGATACCAGCGTTCCAGAGCAGGAATATATCGAAGACTGCCGTGTTTGCTGCAGGCCGATTCAGGTACGCGTTGTGGTCACTTCTGAGGGGGATTGGGATGTGGCGGTTCGCAGTGAAAACGAAGGTTTTTGATGCCGGGTAGAAGAAAGTGCGTATCTACTCAACCTTCAATAATCTGACCGCAGAGGCGCAGAGGCGCAGAGG
>JAWOIT010000055.1:0-7379 GCA_046484535.1 Pseudomonadota bacterium
GCTCCACACTCTGCTGCTGAGAATTGGGAATCTAGTATAACTGACAGAGGGTATCACAGGGAGGGGAAAGGGTGGCGACCCGCACCAGCCACACCCCGGCGCCCGAGTCCACCGCTGCGGCTGCTCCCTTCCGGGCCTGACCGGGTTCACGGTTTATCGTCGCGAGGGGACCAATGCAGGTCACCATTGAAGGGGCGCATCATACCAGAGGATAGGCCGTGACAACAGCCACCCGGCAGGTTTTGTCCGGGCCCTGCCCCCGAGTTTGTATATCTGGTTAACCGGTCACCATCACAAAAGTGCTGAACGAAGGCCTCTTAATATCACAGGTGTTCTTGGCACACTTAGATGCCGTCCACTGATAAACAGTATTCCCTACAATTAACCATCGAAACCGGTGTATGACTCTCAATTATCACGGTGCACTTTTATTTCCTAATCCACCTAATACCTCACGAAAGCTGGCAAGTCCGGCCTCCAGATTCTCGATGATTTCTTCAGCCAGCTCATCGGGCTCAGGCAGATTATCGAGGTCGGTCAGGCTCTTATCCTTAAGCCAGAAGAGGTCCAGGCTTGTCTTGTCTCTGGATACCAATTCCTCATAGGTGTATTTGCGCCAGCGACCATCCGGGTTCTTCTCCGGATGCCACGTCTCCTTACGCTTATGACGGTTCTCAGGGTTATAGCACTTGATGAAGTCAGTCAGGTCTTCATAGCGCATGGGCTTCTTTTTCAGGGTGTGGTGGATATTGGTACGGTAGTCGTAATACCACACCTCCCTGGTCCATGGTTCTGGGCTTGCCTCGTGGTTGTCGAAGAACAGTACGTTCGCCTTTACCCCGTGAGCGTAGAAGATTCCGGTAGGCAGCCGCAGAATGGTATGCAGGTCGGTATTTTCCAGCAGCTTGCGGCGGATGGTCTCCCCTGCCCCACCCTCGAACAGCACATTATCCGGCACCACTACGGCCGCCCTGCCACTGGTCTTGAGCATACTGCGGATATGCTGCACAAAGTTAAGCTGTTTGTTTGAGGTAGTAGCCCAGAAGTCCTGACGGTTGTAGGTCAGCTCATCGGTCTCCTGCTCACCTTCTTCATTGGTGAAGCTCATAGAGCTCTTTTTGCCAAAGGGTGGATTCGCCAATACGTAATCAAAGCTCTTGTCGCTAGGTACCACCAGAGCGTCATTGGGGGAAATCAGGCTGTCACCATCGATCTCGCCGATGTTATGCAGGAACATGTTCATCAGGCACATGCGGCGGGTATTGGCGACGATCTCGTTGCCGTGGAAGGTCTCATGCTTGAGGTAGGCCTTCTGCGCCTTGTCCAACGAGTAGTGATCGGGGTCGGTCAGGAAATCGTAGGCTGCGAGGAAGAAACCGCCGGTACCACAGGCCGGGTCAGCAATGGTCTTCCCCGGTTCGGGGCGCACGCATTCCACCATCGCTCGGATAAGGGAACGCGGCGTAAAGTATTGCCCGGCACCGGACTTGGTATCCTCAGCATTCTTCTCAAGCAGCCCTTCATAGATGTCACCTTTTACATCGGCACCCATCATCGCCCATTCGGTGCTGTCTACCATATCGATCAGGCGGTAGAGCTTGGCCGGGTCCTGGATCTTGTTCTGCGCCTTGGTGAAGATCTGTCCCAGCATCCCCTTGTGGGTGCCCAGCTCACGCAACAGCTCGATATAGTGCCCCTCCAGCTCCGCCCCGCGCTTGGCTCTAAGGCTCTGCCAGCCGTATTGCTCCGGAATACCGACATCCCTGTTATAGGGCGGTTTGGAATACTCATCCGCCATCTTCAGGAAGATCAGGTAGGTAAGCTGTTCCAGGTAGTCGCCGTAACCGACGCCGTCGTCGCGCAAGGTGGTACAGAAACTCCAGACTTTGGATATGATAGGGGCAGTGCTCATGGTTTCTTCTCTTGTTAACCCGAACATTTTATGAATCGCGCGATGATCGCGCCGCATATTGATTGTACAATTAATTTTCCGAAGGAGCGGTGTAGTTATTCATACACCCGACTAAGGAAAATCCATTGTACAATCAAGAGGCAAGCGAGGGCGCGTGCAATTTATGAAATATTCGGGTTAAGTATTGGGGGCCAGCAGGTTCATCACCAGCCGCACCATCAGATCCTTGGCCTTGGGATCGCTCTCGGCGATCAGCAGCGTCAACGCCGTCAGACCGTTTTCATCCAGGGTCAGGCGCATTCCCTCCTGCCGCAGGTAAAGCAGAAACAAAAAAGCCCCGGAGCGTTTGTTGCCGTCCGAGAACGGGTGGTTTTTAATCACAAAATACAACAAATGCGCGGCACGCTCTTCGCGGGTTTTATACAATGCCTCGCCAAACATGGTCTGTTCGATATTACCCAGAATCGCCGCCAGCCCCTCGCCTCGATCACGGGCAAACAACTCGCTAGCCTCGTCGCGCCGACGCAATTCCCCGGCCAGCGCATCCAGCGCCCGGCGAGCCTCTTCCAGCCGCAATACACCACGCGCCGGTTGTGCGCCGGCGGGAATACTCAGCCTGCCCTCGTCGTAATCCAGTAACAAACGCCAAGTCCTGGCGTAGCCCAGAATTAACCCCACCACCTCGCGCCCGATGTCGGTCACCAATTCCTGTCGGGTGAGTGTCTTACCCAGCAAATCCACCGCCTGCTCCAGCTCGGCCAGCCCCTGCTGAGCCAGACGGTGTTCGTTGAGGCTGTAACCCTGTGTCAGGTGCTCGCGCAACACCCGGGTGGCCCATTGGCGGAAACGCGTGGCCTGAGTGGAATTGACCCGGTAACCAACCGAAATGATAGCGTCGAGGTTGAAGTACTCAACCTGATAAACTTTGCCGTCAGCCGCAGTTGTTGCATTTTTTGCAACAACTGAATCTCTCGCTAACTCACTGGTTTCAAATATATTCTTCAAGTGACGGGAGATAACCGACTTGTCTCGCCCAAACAAATCAGCCAGTTGCTGAAGGCTTAGCCATAGAGTTTCGCCTTCCAGGCGCACTTCCACTGCCTGGTTTTCAGTCTCAAAAATCACAATGTCATTCACAGCACCTCCAGCATCGCCTGTTCCGGCGAGGCCAACCAATAGGCCGCACCGCCGCCAGACTGCAGTTTCAGGCTGCCCGCCTGTTGCAAAGCACCCTCCCGCCAAAGGCGTCGAATGCTATACCACACCAGCTCCACACCGATATCGAGTCTGTCCAGCCAGGCCGTGCCATCATTTTTGACAGGGTTTGCTTGTTTAGCGATGGTATAATCTCTGCCATGATACTTCACTCTTCCTGTATAACATTTATCAATGTTTTGTTAATCGTTGCAACAGGTCATACAATACCTTCTTGGCATCATTGTTATTGTTCAGTGTAATACACCCAACATGGTGATTTTCGATATACTGCTCAGTTTCCAGCTTTTCTGTGTTTTGGTTGTTCGGCACTAACAACAGCGAGCATACGGGTGATTTTCCTTGATGCTTCACCGCATCGTTATAGATATGCGCTGAAGCCATAGCCTCAAGTATCCCTCGATTATGTGAGGTGTACTTACTATCCAGACAGACAAAATCAGTTCTATCTACATCAGTATATTCCAACACAATATCAGGTCTTCGCTCTCGGCTGATGGAGTAGTAACCATAGCGGTTTGGATTCTCTAGTGACGGGCAAACCATTTGTGTGTAGAGGTGGATTTGACTGCCCCCCTTGTGTCCACTCAGAAGCAGATCGGCAGACCTGATTGTGCTCTTCAACTGCCACTCATAGTCCGGGAGTTGCTGCTCCAATTGCACAGCTAGAGCCACAAAGCACCAGGCCTCGTAGACCTGCCAAGTCGGCACCAGATAGTGATGCTCATCACTTGAAATCCCTGAGATACCTTCTTGCAGAATCCGCACGCCCAAACGGTGGCCCCTCCCGTAATGCGGCAAACCGGCTATCGCGTTGATGGCAGCGACATCCACATGGTGGTGATCCACAGCACGGAACGGCTCCTGGCGGGTGAATCGCAGCAATTGCTTCCTTACACGGCTTAACCAGACAATCCGCCTCGGCATTCGACTTTGGATATCCGTCTCGGTTTCGCTTGTTTTCTCGCGATAAAGGCTGAACCACTCGATCAGGTCTGTAACCTGCCACAATATGCGATGCAATTGCTGCGTAATCAGGCGGTTTGCCGGGTGGTCAAAGCTAGGTTCATTGAAAGGTATATCAAGTCGATCGTCTGTCAGACAGGGCTCACTGTCATGGAAATGACCTCCGGCAATGGCAGTCAGAAGTGCAGGGTTACGCTCCAGCTGCCTAACGGTCGCGATGTCCACTTGGCGAGCTAAGTGAACTGGGACCTGTTCCCGGTAATGCCTGTTCCTCACCAGAGGCCGCTCGACGATTGAACGTAATGCTTTCAGGTAGTCGTCAATAAATGTACGCAGGCGTGCGTATCGTAACCAGTAGCCAAGTCGCGTGCGTGAGGTACCGCCTAACTGATACCTCGCCGGCTCAGTACCCACTATCATTTCAGGTGCGTAGTCGGCAATCTGGCTGATGTAATTCAGAAATTGCGCCCGCCCAGATTTGTTTGGTTCCGGTGAAACATCTGCAGTGAAATGCAATGGTTCTAAATAACCAACACGCTCCAGCTCGAATTGCACGCGTCCGGCATAAAAGCCCGGCGACCACAACCAATACTCTTCCAACGCATCGGTAGTCAGTGGCGCATCATCGACAAACAACCGAGAGCCTTTCCCGGTCACCTGGATGAGATACTCGTGCTGCTCCACGATGCCTTCCAGCGTCACATCTTGAGACAGGGCTCCAACCCGAACCAGGTGCCCTTGCTCGCGGCGAAAAACCTGCAGCACGGCAATCACCGCCAGAATCTCATCATCCCGGTATCGGCCAAATCAGTCTTCAGCGACTGCACCTTAGTGCGGCTACGCTCAAGGCCATGCTGTTGCAGCACGGCAATGGTATTTTGCAACGCATCGTGAAGACGGTTGCTATCTGTACCTCGCAGCTTGGGCAGCACCCTAGCATAGATCACATCATCCAGAGCGGCGTCCAGCTCGAAGGATGAAGCGTGTGCCGCCATATCAAGGTAGGAAAGTACATCTTCCACCGTACGCCAACCAAAGTGCAGGCGCTCCGGGGCCAGTACCTGTAGCAGTTCGCCTAAACAGGCTCGCACCTTAGCAACTGCCGTGTCGTCCAGCACCTCTCTCTGCCATGCTGGATAGTCATCAAGATTGACGTCCCAGAATTCCAGGGTGAAAGCGCGGTCCAACACTTTGTCAGAAATACCATGGGTAGTCTCATCCATATTCACCGTACCGATAAAGGCCACATTAGCCGGCCAGCCGATGGTCGCCGGGACACCGTCAAAGGCCGCCCCCTCGTTGTGCAGACGCAAGCGTTCGCCGGACTCCATCGCCGATAATACTGGGGCGAAATACTGCTCGGGATGCGAGAGGTTCATCTCGTCTAGAATCACCGTAAACGGCTGCTCCGGGTGTTGCGCGGCTAGCAGCAAAAAATCGAGTAGCGGGGGGCGTACATAGCTGTCTGGACGCAGCGGATTGATGTAGCCAAACAACGGAGCGGGGTCGTACCAGCCCGGCTGCACCGCCTGGATGAATACGTTCCTATCCGGTTGCTCGGCAAATTGTGCGGCCAGGGCGCGGCCGTAACGCAGTGCAAGCTGCGTCTTGCCCGAGCCGGACAACCCGGCCAGGATGGCAAAGTGACGTTTAGGATGGGACCAAAGCCCCAGGTGCAATTGGCTCACTTGCTTGGGGAGGAATGCAGTCGCATCGATCACCGCGTCGATCACCGCAGAAGCATCGACATCGCCTATCTCCAGTTCTTCACCCGTAGTGGCGGGCAACTCGACCTCACCCTCGTCCGCCATAGGAAGAAATTCGGGTTCCCAATGGATATGCCCGGCCCATGACTTACCATTGTCGGTGAGGAAGTAATGCCCCCCCTCATCCAGCTCTATGAGCTCAAAGTCGCGTAGCCATTTAAGCATAGCCCTCGGGGAATATTCGCTGGTCCAGCCGGGGTTAACGCGCTTTAGCAGAGACACTAGGGATCCCGTATCCATTGTCTGCGCTTTCAGTGCAAGCAGCACGTGGTCCACGCCCAGTGTGCGGGTCAGAAACAGTGGAATCAGTTCCTGTGGGTCGCTGTTTTCAAGAAAGCTCTCACCACGTGAGGTTGGGAGGATCAGACCGTCCTCATCCTTTATCACATAAAACTCGTTTTTCAGGATGTTGATAAGGGTGCGAATCGTGCTGTCACGATAGTCTGGAAACTCAGTACGCAGATAGTCGGTAAGCTCGTTCCGGCTCACACCGTCAGTGACGAAACTCAGCGCCGTGGCGATAGTAGCCAACCCGCCACGTATACTGGTTAAGCCCTTACGTCGCTGCAAGGCCGGCAGAGGGACCAGTTTAACTTCGCCAGTGATGTCGACCTCTTCGGTGTCGGCCTCATCGTTGTCCTTCTGTACATAATCGCGATAGAGCAACCAGGGGATTGTCATTCGTGCCGCGATGTTGTGCAGGTCATCACTGCATGGTTCAAGGAAGCGGTCGATACGCTCGCGGATTTCTAACTGGCGCCTTATGTGGTCGGGCTTTTTTACTTTACCAAACATCTTACGATGAAGCTCAAGTGCCTTGGTCACATGGGTGATCGTGGTGAAATATTGAGGGTAATGTGCAGCAAGCACACGAAATATCTTGACTCGCGCGGTTCGGCTGGAAAACTGTTTTAACCGTTTTACGATTTCGCCATAAAATGTGTTAAACCACACCAGTTTTTCCTCATATCCCTCAGGTAATGGCTTAACGGATTCCTCCGCAAACCAGTTACGAAAACCGGCATCATCGATAGCAGCAGAGATATCCACAGTCCCCATGCCGATATCGCTGACTGCATTCTCCTCCCAGATGCGCTTGTGAAAAGCCTTACTGCGCCGCGTCTCAAGGTCCGCCTGTTGCACGTAAGAAAGCAGTTCTTCGAGGTTTCTGACCCACTCGCTGCGCTCCTCCGGATTCACCTTAGCAAGGGTATTTCTTAATACGTCATCCTGGCTTAGATCGATGCTCATATTTAATATCCTGTTATTGCTTTATGTACCCTAACCTATGCTGCAGTCATCTACTGCACGAAGGCCACTTAATATCAGGTTTCGGTTTCGTTGTTCACACGGATTTTGCTTTAAGCTACCCACTTCTTGTTGTGCGCCGCAAACTCAACCATTAGCTCAACCACATTGTCGCACTTCTCTTTGAAGGTCATTCGGTCATAGCTTTCAGGGAGATCCTGATCGAGCACCTCCTCGACGGCATTCTTCACCTGCCTGAGAGTCTGGCCATC
>JAWOIT010000128.1:0-16616 GCA_046484535.1 Pseudomonadota bacterium
CTGCCGGATAAGGCCCCCAACCACTTTGTGGTCAATATCGTGCCGGAACAGGTGGATGCCTTCGGCAGCTTCCTGGCCGAGAGGGAGATCGAAAGCGCGGGCCTCTATCCGATGGTGCGCGGCAGGCTGGCAGAGATCAACGGTATCGACAGCAAGACCTTTGTCGCCGATGAGGAGAACGGCCGCGGCGCGCTCAACCGTGAACTGAACCTCACCTGGGGTGAGAGCCTGCCCGAGGATAATGCGATCGTCGAAGGGGAGTGGTTCGGCACCGATGCCGAGGGGCAATCGGTGGTCTCCATGGAGGCGGGACTGGCTGAACGCATGGGGGTGGAGCTGGGCGATGAGCTGACCTTCTCTTTCGGTACCGGAGAGTTTAGCGCCACGGTGACCAGCCTGCGCACGGTGCAGTGGGACTCGTTTCGACCGAACTTCTTTATGATCTTCCCGCCCGGTGTGCTCGATGCTTACCCGGCCACCTGGATGACCAGCTTTTACCTCCCGGCGGAGCGCAAGGGCGAACTGGCGCAGCTGCTGCGTGACTTCCCCGCAGTGACGGTGATCGATCTGGACCGGATCATGGACCAGGTACGGCGCATCCTCGAGCAGGTCACCCTGGCGGTGGAGTATGTGCTGCTGTTTGTCCTGCTGGCCGGTTTCGCGGTGCTCTATGCCGCGCTGCAGGCGAGCCTGGATGAGCGGCTCTATGAGGGGGCGTTACTGCGCACCCTCGGCGCCAGCCGGGGCCAGCTGCGCTCCGGCCATTTGGCGGAGTACTCCCTGCTGGGTGCGCTGGCGGGACTGTTTGCCGCCGGCGGCGCGGAGCTGACCGCCTACATCCTCTACTCCCAGGTCTTCCAGCTCGAATATGCGGTTAAGTGGTGGCTTTGGCTGTCCCTTCCCGTGATCGGGGCGGTGCTGATCGGTGCGGCCGGTTTCTGGGGGACGCGCCGGGTGGTGCGCCGGAGTCCGTTGCTTGTACTGAATAATATTTGAGGGTGTGAGGGCGTGAAGGCGTGAGGGCGTGAGGGCGTGAGGGCGTGAGGGCGTGAAGGCGTGAAGGCGTGAAGGCGTGAAGGCGTGAAGGCGTGAAGGCGTGAGGGCGTGAGGACGTGAGGGCGTTGGTTGGAGTCCACGTTTTGGCGTGGCCTAGGCGTGAAATCGTGATGTCGTTAGATCGCGAGATCGTGTCGGTTGACAGTCTCCTGAGCGGTTAGGCTCTTGCCGCTCTCCCGCTCTCCCGCTCTCCCGCTCTCCCGCTCTCCCGCTCTCCCGCTCTCCCGCTCTCCCGCTCTCCCGCTCTCCCGCTCTCCCGCTCTCCCGCTCTCCCGCTCTCCCGCCGAAAAAAAAGCCCACTCCGAGGGAGTAGGCTTTTGATAATAGTGGCGGAGCGGACGGGACTCGAACCCGCGACCCCCGGCGTGACAGGCCGGTATTCTAACCAGCTGAACTACCGCTCCGCAGTTCCCGCATGAATCGGGAAGCGGGGTATTCTATCGGCTTTTGCGGGTGCGTCAAGGGTTGACAGTGTATTTCCCGGTTGGTGTGTGCCTTGGTGCTGTCCGCGGGCTATCCTTGCCGGTGTGCGTCGAACTTTTCCCCGCACTTGAGTGTCGTTATGGTGGGTAGGGTTCTTAACCCGAGTGGATGTAAAGATAAGGTGTGGCAAAGCCGATGTTAAAAGCGATACGGGATTTTGTGGAAAAACAGATCATGACGCCGGAGGAGACGGGGGACCGGAACGCATCCGAGCATGCCCTCCGTCTGGCGACCGCAGCGCTGCTGGTGGAGATGAGTCGACAGGATGAGACCGTTCACGACAAGGAGCGCGAGGCGGTGGCTACGGCCCTGCGTGAGCGCTTCGAGCTGCAACCGGAGGAGGTGGACGAACTCTATGCCCTGGCCGAGGCGGAGGTGAAGGAGGCGATCGACTACTATCAATTTACCTCGCTTATCAAGGATCACTTTTCCCCTGAACAGAAAGAGCGGATTGTGGAACTGTTATGGCAGGTGGCGGCTGCCGACGGTCATATCGACAGCTTTGAGGAGCATATGGTCAGACGGATCGCCGATCTGCTCTATCTGCCGCATAGCGCTTTTATCCGTGCCAAGCACCGGGCGCTTGGACAGTAGCGCCCACCATCTAATATCTAATAGCCACGGAATACACGGAACACACAGACGGGTATGGGCGGAAACGGTAGCCCGCAGGATGGGTTCAAGCCTTTCAGGAAAAACATAATCACCAGCTTTTGCCCAGGCCTTCTGCAGCTTACTTTCTGTGTGTTCCGTGGCTATTTCCCCGCTAACCCAACCTCCATGCAATCAGTCAACCACCCCTCCCAGCCGAATTCATTGACCAGGCGTTCAAATTCTTTCGGCAGCGGCGCAGTGATTTCAACCGCCTCCCCACTGATCGGATGACGGAAGCTGAGCTTCCAGGCGTGTAACAGCAGCCGGTGCACATCAAAGCGCTCGCGGAACAGGCGGTTGTGACGTCCTTCGCCGTGGGAGGTGTCGCCGATCAGCGGGTGGAAGATATGGTGAAAGTGTTTGCGGATCTGACGCGAGCGCCCGGTCAGCGGCTTGATCTCCACCAGCGAGTAACGGGCGGTATTGTAGCGGCCGATGGGGATAGGCAACTCCACCGTGGCCAGGGTTCGATAGTCGGTAATCGCACTCTGAAGCGGCTTGTGCGGCTCCTCCCGCAGGGGGTAGTCGATGTGTCCGTTCTCATCGGTATAGCCGCGTACGATTGCAAGATAGGACTTTTTCACCTCACGCCGTTCGAATACGCCGCACATCTCGCGGGCGGCCTCGCTGGAGAGGGCGAACAGGATCACCCCGGAGGTGGGACGGTCGAGGCGATGGATGATATAGACGCGTTGGCCGATCTGATCGCGCAGCCGCTGCAGCAGAAATTGTTCACTCTCTTCGCTTATCCAGCTGCGGTGGACCTGCAGACCGGAAGGCTTGTCGACGGCGATGTAGTTGTCATCGCGGTAGAGGATGGAAAGTCTTTCGTGCATCGGTATTCGGTAACGAGTGGCGGGCGGGCATGATAGCCAATGCGTGGTTTCGCGTGAAGCGGGTAATTGGATTCAGGCGCTGACGGGAAATTTTTCGATACAGTTTCGCCCATGCCCCTTTGCCTGGTAGAGGGCCGCATCGGCTGACTTGAGCAGGACATCGGCCTTGTCGGGAAAGCTGGGGATTTGGCTGGCGATACCGATGCTCAGGGTGATAAACGGCTCAACATTGGAGCCGCTGTGTTCAATATGTAATTTGCGAATCGCCTTTTGAAGTTCGCGGGCGACCTGCTCGGCGCCGCTGATGTCCGTTTCCGGGAGCATGATGACGAACTCCTCTCCGCCATAGCGGGCCGCCACATCGATGTCTCGTTTGACCGCGTGCTGAATCGCCGCCGCAACCCGCCGCAGGCAATCATCCCCCTGCAGGTGGCCGTAGTGGTCGTTGTAGCGTTTGAAGTAGTCAATGTCGATAAACAGCAGCGCGATCGGGACCTGTTGCCGGGTCGAACGCGACCACTCCTCCTGCAGGCGCTGCTCGAAATAGCGGCGGTTGCTCAGTCCGGTAAGCCCGTCGAGATTGGAGTAGCGCTCCAGCTCGTTAATATCGTGCTGGATCTGCTCGATCATGGTGTTGAAGGTCTCCCCAAGGGTAAAGATTTCCCGCAGGCCGGAGGGGCTGATTCGGCAGTCCAGTTCACCGCGGCGGTAATATTCGATGCCGCCAAGCATATTTTTCAACGGCATAAAAATGCCCCGGTTGAGCAGCAGCAATACCAGCATGAGGACCATGAAGGTAATGGTAATGAAGGTGACGGTGGTGAGGACCTGCTGATTCTGCATGTCCTGTTTGAAGGTGCTCACATCCTCCAGTCCGACCAAACGATAGGCCGGTTGTCGGTCCTCGCCAATCAGCAGGTATTCGATCGGCAGCAGGGCGCTTTGATCCAGGCTATTGTCGGGTACCGGTGAGGCCTGCGCCGCCAGTGAGATGTTCAGCGGCATACGGGTGATTTCACCAACCTTGCTCAGAGAGAAGGTCGGGTCAATGACGAACTCCAGATACCCTTCGGGATGAAGTCCGCCTACCGGCAGCAGCATTGAATAGAGTGGGCCTTGAGCGGAGAGCCAAAGCCCGCCGATGGCTTTGAGTCTGTCCGCGCCCTCTCTTTTGCCGGCTTTGAGGGCGAGAAACCCAGGCAGGTTCCGGTTCAGCCCTTTATTACCGGCACGACTTTCGAGCAGGAAGTTAAGTTCCAGGTCGTAGAGGCGAAACTTGACCAGATCCATATCCACGGCGCCGGCGTAACCGTTCAGCAGAGGGTCGTCGAGGAGCGCCAGGATAGGCTCTTCGACGCCTTGTTGGTAGTCGCGGAAGGCGCGGGTGAGAGAGTCGCCTTCGTTCAGGGTGCCGTGCAGCTCGATGGCCTGTTGCTGGATAGTGAGCAGGACCTGATCGGTGGCGACCTCAATGACCCGGGACAGACTTTGGCTTTGGGACTGAAGGGCCGCCTCCCGCAGATAGCTTCCGGCAAACCAGGAGAGGAGGATAAACAGTCCGCCGATGAGGATTACGGCAAGGGTTGTCGCCCCACTGATGGATAGTCTGCGCATAACTATTTGGCCACCGGTAAGCGCTTCCGCCGCCATTCGACCCAGCCGCCACGGAACCAGAAGAGGTTACGATAACCCCACTGCTGCGCCATGGTGACGGCATTACTGCTTCGCAGGCAGCGTTCGCCGTTGCAATAGAAAAGAATCGGTGTATCCCGGCCGGGAACATGGGTGGCCAGGACTTCGGGCGTCATCGTCGTATCCGGCAGGTTGACCGCCCCCTCGATATGCCCTTTGGCGTACTCATCCTCCTTGCGTGAGTCGATGAGCACTATGCCGTTTTGTTCAAGGAGAAGTGGCACCACCTCCTCTGCATGGACGAGGGTCGCCCCCGGAATGTGTTCCGGCGCCATCGGTTTCTCTGCATAGGCCGGCGACTGGACCGGCACGAGCAATAGAGCGAGGATAAATAACCTCATCTCCCTCCCCCTCACGCGCCTTTGCGAAGCAAATTGCAAAAACCCGACTTTTATAGTGTGAAATTATTTATATTTCAATAAGTTATTTTTAGGTTCTTTATATCATAACCACGTCTGGATACCAGTCTCTCATCGATTCATACGGCCGTAGCGGGGATGGGTGGTATCAAAAAGCAGACAAATGGCCTCAATGGAGTTTGATTTGCGGGTCGATTCCTTTGCGCAGGAAGTGCAACAAACTGATGAGTATCGCCCGTGGCCAGCCGTAGAGGGCGGCCTGATGCATCTTGTACAACGACAGGTAGACCACCCGTGCGATAAAGCCGGAGATGAACAGGCTGCCGGTGATGCCGCCCATCAGGCTGCCGACAGTGCTGTATTTGCCCATGGCGATGAGCGAACCGTAGTCGCGGTAGCGGTATTCTCGCAGGGGTTTTTCCTTTAGCCGGCGGCGGATGTTTTTGTACAGCAGCGAGGCCTGTTGGTGGGCGGCCTGGGCGCGCGGCGGTACGGTGTTACCTTTGTCATCGGCCGGGCAGGCGGCGCAATCGCCGAAGGCGAAGATATTCGGATCCCGGGTGGTGGAGAGGTCCTTGTGCACCACCAGTTGGTTGATGCGGTTGGTCTCCAGACCGTCCAGCCCCTTGAGAAATTCCGGCGCCTTGATCCCGGCGGCCCATACCTTGAAGGCGGCGGGAATGAAGTGGCCGCTGGCGGTGCGGATACCCTGCGGCGTGACCTCAACCACCCTTTCATTGGCATGCACGGTGACACCCAGTTTGGCCAGTTCGGCCTGGGCGGAGCGGGCGATACGCTCCGGCAGGGCCGGCAGGATGCGTGGCCCGGCCTCAATCACGTGCAGTTTGATGTGGAGTGAGGGGTCGATGGTATCGAGGCCGTAGGCGGCCAGCTGACGGGTGACATGGTGAAGCTGCGCCGCCAGTTCCACCCCGGTGGCGCCGGCGCCGACAATGGCCACATCCAGTTGTCCCTGTTCAATCGGTTTGCCCTGGGTGTGGGCGCGCAGCATGTTGTTAAGGAGCTTTTGCTGGAACTTCTCCGCCTGTTTGGTGCTGTCGAGAAACAGGCAGTGCTCCTTGACCCCCTGAATGCCGAAGTCGTTGCTCTCGCTGCCCACGGCGATCACCAGGGTGTCGTAACGGAAGGTGCGTTGCGGGATCACCTGCAGCCGCTCCTCATCGAAGTGCGGGGCGAGGTAGACCTCCTGTTTGTCGCGGTTCAGGCCGATCATCCGTCCCAGGCGGAAGCGGAAATGGTGCCAGCGCGCCTGGGCCAGGTACTCCAGTTCATCCTCGCTGGAGTCGAGGGTGCCGGCGGCCACCTCGTGAAGCAACGGTTTCCAAATGTGGGTCCAGCCGGTATCGATTAGGGTGATATCCGCCTGAGCACGCTTGCCAAGGGTGTCGCCCAGACGGGTGACCAGCTCGAGTCCGCCGGCGCCGCCGCCGACAATGACTATTTGGTGGCGTTCATTCATTTTTTGGGGATTGTACCAGTCCTGTTGTGGATGAGTCAGGTTGGGCGAAACACGGCACGAAAATATGGCCCGGCCGAATACCGAAATTTTGACATGTTATCCTGTTAAAGCAAAGTTTCGCGGCCGCATAAATATCAGTTTTATGTTCAGATCGTGTAAGCTGGGGATGTCTGTGAATGGGGGAGCAGGAATTGCAGTCATGGCAGGTATAACAAAAGTTCAAGAAATGACGTTGCGCAACAACCATCTGTTTCGAGCACTCAGTGAGGAGCAGATGCAACAGCTACAACCACACATTAGCACCAGGGCATTGGAGCAGGGTGAACACCTGTTTGAAGAGGGGAGCGAGGCCGGCCACTTTTATCTTGTCACCGAGGGGCAGATCAAACTCTATCGTCTCGCGCCGAGTGGCCAGGAGAAGGTCATTGAGATCGTCCGCCCGGGTCAGAGCTTTGCCGAGGCACTGATGTTCCTCGATCTCCCCGCCTATCCGCTCAGCGCCCAAGCGTTGACCGGCGTCAAAGTCTTTGTAATCAAGAACAAGGGATTTTTGGAGCTGCTCGCCGAGTCGGTGGAGACCTGCTTTCAGGTGATGGCCGATATCAGCGTTCGGTTAAAGGGCTTGCTTAATGAGATCGATGCCCTGACGCTGCAAAACGCCAGCCTGCGTCTGGTGAACTTTCTTCTCTATCTGGTTCAGGAGCAGGAGCCCGATGAGGGCGGTGTCGAGATCACCCTTCCGGCGGCCAAGAATATCATCGCCTCGCGGTTATCGATCCAGCCGGAAACCCTCTCGCGTATTCTCAGCAACCTCTCCAATAAGGGGCTTATCAGCGTTGATGGGTTGAATATCACGGTGCACGATGCGGAAGGGTTGAGGACTTTCGGGGGCTAGGCCTCAGCTGTGTGATTCATATAGCGGTTAATGGCTGGTGCCACCCTCGTAACGGGTTTTATTATAGACGTTGTACTTTCCCGACGGCTTTTTCATCGGCAGTCGCTTTATTTCTTTGAGCGTTTTCGCATCGTAGACGATAAGCTCGCCGTCCTTATCCCAGATACTCAACAGGGCATGACTGCCGTCGCGGGTGAACTCCACATGTGCGGAGGTTTTGCCCGGTGCGGGACGCAGGGTTTTGATGATCTCCAGGCTTTGCTTGTCGATAATATGTACCGCATCCCGGTCCTTGCCAAAGAAGACATCGACCCAGGCGTAGGGGCTGCTGTCGTGACTGCGCATGAAAAAACCGGGGCCGAGAGTTTTTATAGTCTTAACGGTTTTCCAATTCTCCATGTCGATAATGGTGACCGTCCCCTGTTTTAGATTGGGGGTGGCCAGTACCTCCCGTCCCTGATAGCGCCAAGTGATCCCCGAGCCCAGGTGCGGCATCCCCTGCAGATCAATCTCGGCAATGCGCCGACCGACCGTGAGGTTCACCACCTGCCCCTTGCCGTTGCGTGAAGCGCCGATGAGATGCCGGTAATCGCGGTCGAAAAAGAAGTCATCGAGGTAATCATCCAGCTTGATGCGTCGAACCGGAAAGCGCTCGTCGATCACCAATGACTTTTCGCCGGAATCGGCACGGTAGTCGTGCATCGGTCCACGGTAGACCGGCAGTGCCGTGGCGTTTTTGCGGTAAGGGATCTCCCACACCTCGGGGATATCCTTGAGGGCGACGATAAAACTGCCTCGGGGCGGTGCGGTATAGACCGCGCTGACACGGGAGCTGACCCCGTGATCATCTTGGGTCGGGATCAACCGAAGCGGGGTGAGTTCGTCCGCGTCCAGGATGACCACATTATGCGGCAAATAGTTGCCGACCATAAGGTAATTGCCGTCCGCGGAGATGGCGACATTGCGGGTATTGATCCCGGCGCGTACGTCGGCGACGATTTTGAGATTAAACATGTCGTACTTGCGGATCCAGCCGTCGCGCGAGGCCAGGTAGACAAAGCGCCCGTCAGGTGAGTACTTCGGCCCGCCGTGCACCGCAAAGGGGGTGGCGAAACGGTCCAGCACCGTGAAGTTGTCGCCATCGAGAACGCCGGCGTGATGATCGCCAAGTTCAACCACCAAAAATAGATTTAGCGGGTCGGCGCGGTAGACAGGTTTGTCGGAAAGTTTGTGCACATTGACATAAGACTGGCGACTGGCCGTGATGGCATCGATGCCCCATTCGGGGACCTCGGGCAGAGGGGTGTAGATATAGTCGACCAGTGCCTGGATCTCATCCGCATTCAGGCTCTCGCCATAAGCGGGCATCTGTGTGGCCGCACGTCCCTCGTTAATCACCTTTTGCGCCATCCCCCGCCGTAGCCGGCGAAGGTTCTCCGGCAACAGTGCAGGGCCCATTCCGCCCAAGCGATCTGCACCGTGGCAGCCGGCGCAAAGTTCGTTGAAATTCCTTTCCACCGGGGTGATTTCTGCAGCTGATGCCGCGGCAGAGAGGAGTAGGCTGATAACAAGGAGAGGGCGGATATTCATGCGGGCCTCTTTCCGGGGTAAGGGAAGTTCTTCAGACGGGGTGCATGGTCGGCGCCAATCTCCTCGTCACTGAGGTAGCAGGCGGGATCTTCGGCCCATGGGTCGCCGGTGAGTTGCTGTGCCCGAACCCGGGTATTGCCGTTACAGATCTCCAGATAACGGCAGCGGGCACAACGCCCCGTAACCGGCCGCGGCCGTTGTTTCAGTCCGGCCATCAAGGGATCGCCGGTGTCCTGCCAGATCTCGGAGAAAGGGCGTTCACGCACATTACCCAGCGGATAGTGCCACCACATGGTGTCGGGATGGACAGTGCCGAGGTTGTCGATGTTGGCGATATTGACCCCGGAGGCGTTCCCGCCCCAGCGTCGCAGCGCCGCGGCGATCCGCTCGGCGTGCTCGGGATAGCGTTGCTGTACCCACTGCAGCAGGTAGACCCCGTCGGCGTCGTTGTTGCCGGTGACAAATTCGCGCCGGTGTCCCCGGCGGGCATCGCGCAGACTGGTTTCAAACAGCAGATCCATGGCCTCTCGGGTGATGCGGTGAACCGCATCCTCACCGCGGTGCTTGTTGCCGCGACCGGCATAGTTAAGGTGAGAGAGGTAGAGTTTGTCGATCGCCTCATCGTCCATCAGTTTGAGGATATGGGGAAGATCGGCGGCGTTGTCGCGGGTCAGGGTAAAACGCAGCCCGACCTTGATGCCGCGCTCGTGGCAAAGGCGAATCGCCTGCATCGCCTCGTTAAAGGCACCCTCCTTGCGGCGAAAACGATCATGAGCCTGCTGCATACCATCAATGCTGATGCCGACATAGTCATAGCCGGTCGCGGCAATGGCATCAATATTCTTCTCGTCGATAAGTGTGCCGTTACTGGATAGGCCGACATAGAAACCCATCTGTTTGGCCCGGCTTGATATCTCGAAGATGTCCGGGTGCAGCAACGGCTCACCGCCGGAGAGGATAAGCACCGGCACATGAAAGGCCTTGAGGTCGTCCATCACCGTATAGAACTCTTCGGTGGTAAGTTCGCCGGTGAAATCCTTGTCGGCCGATATCGAGTAGCAGTGTTTACAGGTCAGGTTGCACCGTCGCAACAGGTTCCAGATCACCACCGGTCCGGTCACGCCGTTATTCACCGGCCGATGCGATGGTTGTTCATCGGGTGCGGCCAGCATCTGCATGTACTGCGAGATTCTAAACATGGTCTGCCTCGCTGGTTGAAAGCGTATTCAGGCGCTAAGGCGCAAGCCGGTCTTCTTCAGGATACGTGTGCTGAACAGTACCTCGTGACCGTTATAGTCATCGCCCAGCAGTGCGGCGATGATCGCCACCTTTTCATTGACCTCCTGGCGGTCAAGGCCGTGAACCATGGCGAAAAGGTTGTAAGGCCAGTCCGGCAAATGTCGCGGACGCTGGTAACAGTGGCTGACAAATTGCAGTCGGCCGATACGTTGACCGATCTGTTCGATGCGATCATCCGGGACGTTCCATACCGTCATGCCGTTTCCCCGGTAACCCAGGGCATAATGGTTGGGCACCGCACCGATACGCCGGATGATGCCGTGTTCCTGCATACGCTGCATGCGCTGCATGACCTCACCGGCATCCAGACCGAGCTGCTCGGCAAGCTGATGATAGGGGCGGGACGTCAGCGGCATGCCGGACTGTGTCGCCTCGATGATGATACGGTCGACCTCGTCGATGGGAGAAGGGGTGTGGAATATTTTTAATTGTGTGTTCATGCGTTAAACCTCAGACCGATAAAGAATTCCTTTTCTTTTGGCATGTTATACACGGGGTAGCCGGTTTCCTTTTCAATCATGGCAATGACCTCACCGATACGCTCCGGTGTCTCGGTGGCCAGGACAAACCACATGTTCAAGGCGTGGTCGCGTTCATAGTTGTGCGCCACCTCCGGATGGCGATTGACCAGTGCGGTGACACGCTCAAAATCCTTCGCCGGGATCCGCATCGCCGCCAGGGTCAGGCCGCCGCCCATACGTTCGGCGTGATACATCGGGCCAAAGCGGGTCAACAGCCCCTCCTGCAATAATCGCTGCAGACGCTCGAGTAACACCGCTTCGTTGGTGCCAAGCTCTTGCGCCACTTGTGCATAAGGCCGTTCACAGATGGGAAAGCCCTGTTGCAGGGTATTGATGATCCGTCGATCAAGGGCGTCCATCGCTAACCTCCGATGCTTCAGATTGGGGCCGGTAGATAGCACCGCGCTGTTTGAAACGACGGCGGCTGAACAGCACCGCGCGCGGCAGCTCTTCAAGGCCGCACTGTTCGACCAGGTGACGATAATTCTCCAGCACCGCCTCCCTGTCCTGTCCGTGGATCATGCAGAACAGGTTGTAGCGCCACTGCGGCAGCCGGCGCGGGCGGCGATAGCAGAGGGTCACAAAACCAAATTGACTGAGGCAGCGGCCAAGTTCAGCGATCCGCTCATCCGGTACATCCCACACCACCATGGCATTGGCGCGATAACCCAGCTCGCGATGGCGTACCACCACCCCCAGTCGTTTAATGATGCCGCTGTGTTTGAGCCGTTCGATGCGGGCGATGACGGCGTTCTCGCTAAGACCGAGTTGAGTCCCAACCTCGGCGTAGGGGCGAGATACCAGGGGTAGACCGTGCTGGATCAAACGGATAAGTTGCTGGTCAATCCCATCCAGTGGAGTATCGGAGGTATGCTGGTAATGCTCAGGAATTTTTCCGGCTCTCATGTCCATTGCAATTCAAACCCCAGGTCGATGTGATAGTCCTCCAGCATCGGCAGCGAGAGCACTTCATAACCGGTTTGCCGCTCGATGCGCTGGAGAGTGTGCGCCAGATGGGCCTCATCCGGCGCCGTCACCACAAACCACAGATTGAGTTCATGTTCACGCTCATAGTTGTGGTTGACCTCGCTGAAGCGGTTGATGATTTCCGCCGTTGCCTCAATATGCTCAGGGGGCGCGCTCATGGCGGCGAGTGTGCTGGCGCCGATGCTGTGAGTGCGAAATACGGGGCCGACGCGGCTGATGAATCCCTGTTGCTGCAACTGTTCCAGATGGTTGATGACCTTTTGCTCCGATATCCCGAGCTGTTGCGCGATGTCGGCAAAAGGGGTGGCTGATAGCGGCAGTCCCTGTTGATAGTCGTTGAGCAGACGGCGCTTTATAGGCGTCAACGCGATGACGGTTGTTTTTTCTTGTCCCATAACTCGCCTCCTATAGGCCGATGCGGTGTGCGCGATCGGTAAAGAAGATGCCGCTGGGTTTGTCCGCCGGCAGTGTGCTTATGCGATGGCGCGTGGCGGTATCGTAGATATCGATGCGGTTTTCATCTCGAACAGAAATCCAAATATGTTCACCGCGCGGGGTGAACTCCATGTGCAGTACGGCCTTGCCCGGCTTCAGAGTGTCGGTGATCGACAGGGTGTCCGTATCGATCACCTGTACCGTGTCGTTACGCGGATGGGCGAAGTTGACCCACACCTGCCTTCCGTCGGGACGCGCCATGACAAAGACCGGCTGGCCGTGAGTTGGAATACGCGCAACCTCCTGCCAGGTTCGCATATCCATCACCAATACCTCGTGGTGACCCACGGCGGGAAAAAAGGCGTAACTGCCTGCCATCGCCCAGCCCTCGAGATGGGGCATTTTGTAGACCGGCAGCTTCTCCTCACCGCGGCCGTAGTGGGGAAGTATGCGTTGTACTCCTTTATCTAGGTGCCAAAGATCGAGCAGGGCCAGACCGTCCTCGCCGAACAGCCCGGCGATGTAGTAGCGGCCGTCGGGGCTGATGAGAGCGTCGTAGGGCTGGCGTCCAATCGATTTGAATTTGCTGATTTGCGGTTGCGACGGTGTACTCATGTCGGCCACCCAGATCTCGCCGGCATCGAAAAGGCTGAAGACGAAGCGCTGTCCCGGTGCATCCACCAAACCGACGACTTTGGAGAGGCTGCCGTTAGCATATTCGGCCGGGATGTTGGCGACAGGTTTGAGGGTTTCGCTGTCGAAGACCCGCACGCCGCCGGGCTCGTAATTGGAAACGGCAATGAGCGCGCCGTCCTGGGAGATGGCGCCGCCGATACTGTTTCCGGATTGCAGGATACGCCGGTCGATTTCGGCGTTGAGTAGATCCACCTTGGTCAGGCCGCCATCACGCCCGAAGATGTAGGCGTAGCGTTCATCCCGTGAATAGACCACCGAGGCGTGGGAGAGATCGCCAAGACCGGAGAGCGAATGGAGTGACCGCCTATCGCTGGTCTCGATGATCTGTACGCTGCCCGAGGCGCGTTCGATAACGACGCCAAGGTCGCCGGTGCCTCGCAGGTTGGTGCAAGCGCTGATGAAGAGCAGGCTGCCCAGCAGCAGGTAGCGTTGAGTGAGATTACGGTACATTGCTGACCCCCTGGCGCATGCGCTGAACCAGCCATTGGACTTCGTCCCGACTCAACATTGTTTCCCAGGGTGGCATGGCCGTGCCGGGGCGTCCGTTAAGGACGGTTTCTATCAACATCGAGTCAGGTTTCCCCTCCAGCGACCCGGGCAGCAGGGCCGGGCCGAGGCCGCCTTTGAGGGTCATGCCGTGGCACGAACCGCAATCCTGTTTCAGCAGATGCAGCAGCTCGTCCTGGCGCTCTGCGGATGGTGCCGCGCCCGCTGTCGCAACAGGAGTGAACAGCAGCACTGCAGCAACAAAATTAACTGACCGATGCATAGTTACTCTCCTGCGCGTAATGTTCAGCGGAGATAGTCTCTGAGAACCAGTCCAGGTCGTCCGCCAGGCGTACCACATCGCCTATGATGATCAGCGAAGGGGACTGGAAGTTTTCATCCATCGCAACCTGCGGAAGGTGTAGCAAGTCGCTGACAAGGCGGCGTTGTTGTGGTGTGCTGCCGTTTTCAATGATGGCGGCCGGTGTCTGCGCGGGGCGTCCCGCCGCCATAAGTTGCGTGCATATCGTGGACAGGTTGTTCAGCCCCATGTAGAACACCAGCGTCAACTCCGGATCACTAAAGCGCTTCCAATCAAACGCAAAGACCTCGTCATTACGAAAGTGGCCGGTGATGAACTGGACAGAGCGGGCCATGCCGCGATGGGTAAGCGGGATCCCGCTGTAGGCGCTGCAGGCGGAGGCGGCGGTAATGCCCGGAACCACCTCAAAGGCGATGCCGTTTCGGGACAGACACTGCGCCTCCTCACTGCCGCGGCCGAAGATGTAAGGGTCGCCGCCTTTGAGACGGACGACTTTTTTATACGAATGTGACAGCTCGACGAGCAGCTTGTTGATTTGTTCCTGATCCAGGGTATGGTTGCTGCGCTGTTTGCCGACATAGATGCGTCGACTTGAGACAGGGATCAGTTCGAGGATGGCCGGAGCGATAAGACGATCATAGACGACCACCTCCGCTTCCTGAATCAGGCGGGCTGCCTTGACGGTGAGTAATTCCGGATCACCCGGACCGGCGCCAACCAGATAGACGGTGGATGTGTCGCACATAATGCCCCCCTTTCCTCGGGTTCCGGTTAGTGTGTTGGTTGGGGGCGGGCTATGCCGCCCCCACTGCATCTTCAGTAGATGTCGTGCATGGTGTTGTAGACGTTGAATTTGCCCGTCGGGGTGACCAGACGCTTGTCCTTGATCACCGCCTTGAGCTTGCGTGTCTTGTCATCGACAATAACCAGTGCGGACTTTTGCTCCTTGCCGTTCCAGACCGAGAACCAGACCTCGTCGCCGGCCTTGTTGTACTCGGGCTGAACCACCCGCTTGGGTCCCTCACCCAAGTCGGCCCACTCGGCAATCGGCAGAACCTCGTAGCCCTTATCCAGGTTGTTGATATCGAACACCGCCACCGATTGGCTGATATCGTCGCTCGGGTTCAGTGCGGTATCCACATAGAGGTTGTTCGACTTCGGATGGGTTTTGATAAACAGCGAACCACCGCCCTGGCCTTTCAGGGTGCGCACCACCTTCCAGGCGTTTTTCTTGTGCTTGACCGGGTCGGTGCCGATGAGTGAAATCCCTTCATCACCGAGGTCGCTGGTGGCCCAGACCGGCCCGTACTTCGGATCGTTGAAGTTGGCGCCGCGACCGGGATGCGGAACGGCCCCGACATCGACCAGCTTGACCAATTTGTCTTCCTTGGAATCGATCACCGCGATCTTGTTGGACTTGTTGGCCGCCGTCATAAAGTAGCGGTGGGTCGAATCCCAGCCGCCGTCGTGCAGGTAGCGGGCCGCGCCGATGGAGGTGATTTTCAGGTTATCGATATCCTCGTAGTTGACCATCAAGACCTTGCCGGTCTCCTTGACGTTGACGATGAACTCGGGGTGTTCATGCGAGGCGAGGATCGCGGCGACCCGCGGCTCCGGATGGTACTCCTGGGTGTCGACGGTCATGCCGCGGGTGGCGACGATCTTCTTCGGCTCCAGAGTGTCGCCGTCCATGATCACGAACTGCGGCGGCCAGTAGGCGCCGGCGATGGCGAATTTATCCTCGTAGCCCTTGTACTTGGAAGTCTCCACCGAACGGGCTTCCATACCGACTTTGATCTCGGCGACGGTGTCCGGTTTTTTCATCCACAGATCGATGAGGTTGATCTTGGCGTCGCGACCGATGACGTAGAGATAACGGCCGGAGGCGGAGAGGCGGGAGATATGTACCGCATAACCGGTGTCGATGATATCGAGGATCTTCTTGCTGTCGCCGTCGATGAGAGCGACCTGCCCGGCATCGCGCAGGGTGACCGAGAAGATGTTGTCCAGATCATAGTTGTTGAGCTGCTTCTTCGGCCGCTTGTTCGGCGGCACGATCACCTTCCAGGTGGCTTTCATCTCCGGCATCCCGAACTCGGGTGGCTGCGGCGGTTCATGCTGAAGATAACGGGCCATCAAGTCGACTTCATCATCAGTGAGCTCGCCGCTTTGTCCCCATGCGGGCATACCGGCCGGTGAACCGTAACCGATGAATGCCTTGAGGTATTCAGTGCCCTTGGTCAGGGTCAGGTCGGGGGTCAGCGCCTTGCCGGTCGCCCCTTTTCTCAGTACACCGTGGCAGCCTGCGCAACGCTCGAAAAAGATCTTTTTGGCGTGTGCGAACTCTTTGTCAGTGATTGGCGGGGCCTTGGCAGTGGCAGTCACTGTATACAGGCTGCCCATTGCAGCCAGTATTGCCATGGCTAGTATTTTTGTTGTACTTGGGCTTTTCATGATGCTTCTCCTTTACGGGTGGCGAAAAGACATAATTTATGTATGTCTTTTTTTTACGCCTCCCCGCTTAGGGGTACCTTGATGTACGTCAAGCTCGTCAACGCCGGCCTGATCCCCACCTTGCAACGCCGCCGGATGACTGCGTTGCCTGTCGCCCGCGTGGGCGGCAGCGCGCCCGCCGAGGCGGCCAACCCTTTTGTCTTCAATCTGCTGTCCAGCCTGGCGGATGAAACGGTCGCGCCGGAAACCCTGCTGAAGATGTCCTTACGTGAGGGCCTATCGCCCGGCTCGCCCCTTGCCATAGATGTGGCATCAGGAGCGCGGTTGCTGGTGCTCGACCAGTTCGAGGAGCTGTTCACACAGCACGCCGG
>JAWOIT010000134.1:0-38981 GCA_046484535.1 Pseudomonadota bacterium
CAGGCCGAAGGACCACGGCTGCTGAAAGAGGCGACATTGTTGGAGGAGTCCACCGCACCGACCGCGAAAGCCTCAGGGTTGTCCGCCGGGCTGGCGCTGCCGTTTTGGCCCTCGTTACCCGCGGCGAATACCACGGCAATGCCGGCGGCCTTGAGTACCTCGATATCCTGCGAAAACTCGGTATAACATTCGCCGGCCGTGCTGGGAAATCCCCAGGAGTTATTCACCACATCCGGCGCATCAAGGGTCATCGGATCGCCGTCGGGATCCAGCAGCCACTGAAAACCCTGGTGGATACCGCTCAGGCTGGCCACGCCTGCATCGTTAAAGATCTTAACCGCGATCCACTGTGCACCCGGCGCCACACCGATGGCGCTGCCGCCGGCATCCCCGCCGACGGCGACACTGAGGGACTGTGTGCCGTGGCCGCCGGCATCATAGGGCGTGGCATGTTCACCGTTGGGGTCATACCAACTGTTGGTGCCGCCACGCCAGTTATCGGCAAGATCCGGATGCTGTACATCCGCTCCGGTGTCCATTGCGGCAACTACCGTACCCAGGCCGGTCAGCCCTTCACTCCACAATGCCGGCACATTGACCGCATCGATATTCCACTCCGGTATGGTGGATGCCGCCGGTTCGGGGGAAGGCGCATTAAAGGTGGCATCGAGCTTGATGGCCTCCACCTCAGGCAAGGCGGCAAGCTCTTGAACCACCTCAGGCTTCGCCGTCGCGGCCAGGGCATTGATCGACCAGAGCTGGATAATCCGCCGGGCATTCCCCTTTTTCAACAGATTGACGGCATTTTGCTGACTGCTGTCTGCCTGGCGCTGAAGCGAGATGATCAGCTCGGCAAGCGGGATGCCCCGCCCCTTGCCGTTGGCCGGTAATGACTGCAGGTCGAGACGGTCGGAGAACTGCACGATAAACGCGACATCCCCTTCGCCCTGCAACGCCTCATTCAGCGCCGGTTCGAGAGAAGCGGCATGCACACTGGAGCTCGCCAGCGCAAACCATACGAGTACCGCCGTGATGCCTGCGCGAAGATATTGCGTGTTCATATCGCTACTCCACTGTGAGATCTGCATACTCAAAATCACCAATACTCACCGTCACCTTATCCCCCGGTTGCACCAGACGTCCTGCATTGCCGAAGAACATCCAATAGGTGCGCCCTTCCTGCGGCTTGTTGGAGTTCCGTAGCGGACCGAGCTTGGCGGTGGTCGGCACCTCCAGCACCTTGCCGCTGGCGCTGTGGCTGAGATACGGTTTGGTCTTGCGTTCAAACAGCGCCGCCGCCTTATGCGCATCGGTGACGCGGTAACGAAACTCCAGCATATAGCCCGCCGCGGTGCTGCGAACACCAACCACCCGGATCCCCCATGGGGCGCCCGGGTGAGTTTTCGCCTCACCGTTTATTGCCGGTGCAGAAGCGACCCGGTTACTGTTCCATGCCTCCACCCCGGCGCCGGCCAACAGAAACACTGCAGCAGACAGCGCCAGTGCGCCGAACATGAAACGACGGTCGATGTGAGAGAAGCGTTCAATGATCTGTCCACGTTGCTTGTTGTCCATCGTCTAAATCCTCTTTCCCGGACAAAAATGGCGCCTCTCCGCTAGCGAAGAGGCGCTCACGGGTTACTTCACGATATCCACCCGAACCGTCGCCTCATTGGAGGTGGCGCCGAGGTCATCGTTAACCGTGTAACCGAAGGCATCCGCACCTCGCTTGCCGGGATTCGGCGTATAGGTCACCGTGCCGTCACCGTTGTTGACCACCGTGCCGTTTAGCGGATTTGCCGTGATCACAACCGATGTGGCATCCACCGTCCCGTCGGCGTCGGTATCATTGGCCACCACATTGATGGTCACCGAATTATTGGTGGCGCCGGTATTGCGGGTCACCGTGCCGTAATCATCATTGGCCTGCGGAGGCTGGTTCGATACCGTGGCGTTGACCGTGACCGTGACAGTCGCGCTGTCCACGCCGCCGTTGCCGTCAGAGATGTCGTAGCTGAAGGTCTCCACGCCACTGAATCCGGCAGCGGGGGTGTAGCTCACAGTCAAACCATCGGTGGTCACCGAACCGCCGTTATCGGTCGCACCCAGTGTCGTGATGGTCAGGGCGTCGCCGTCCACATCGGTGTCATTGGCCAGCACGTCGAGGGAGTTATTGCTGCTGTCCTGCTCCACCGCGAAGGCATCATCACCGGCAACAGGGTTGTCATTGATGCCTGTCACCGTAACGGCTACGTTCGCCGGGTTGGAGAGATTGCCCGATGTATCCCGCACCGTGTAGCTAAAGCCGTCGGTCCCGCTGAAATCGGGATTCGGCGTATAACTGACGGTGCCGTCGGCATTGGCGACAGCCTGCCCACTTACTGCAGGGCTGCTAATCTCCACCGTTGCCGGATCGATGGCATCCCCCGTCACCGTATCGTTCGCCAGCACGGCGATGCTGTTTGCCACAGAGTCCTCCGCCACCGTGGCGGTATCATCCACAGCCGTCGGCCCGGCAACCCCGGCGCTTACAGACAGGTTCGTCATCATCCCGACGCGCAGACGGCGGTCATAGACCGGGTAGGTGGTTTCAGAGGCGGGGGTAAAGATGGCGTCCTTGGTTTTACCCGCCGCCAGCAGCACGGAAAACTGCCGTCGCTTCCAGGGATAGGCATTACCGTCCTCCGCCACCAGATTCATGTGCTGACCCTGCAGAACCATCGAGTGATCCTCAAGGCCTGCATTGAGAAACCGGATCAGAGTACGATCGCCGACCGCTCCCCCGGGCACTGGTGGGGTGATACCCGCCTCATACGGTGCACCGTTTACCAGGAAGTATTGCGGTGCATAGTTCACCGTACTGGGGTACGTGGATGTACCGTATGTCCCGCCGGCAACCGCCGCATGCAGTGCGGGATCGATCTCGCTATAGATCAACATCACTTCGGTGTCATAGGGGATCCCCGCATAGGCCTCGCCGGCCGCCGCATCGTGGGTCAGGCTGCCGTAGAGCCCCATCTGCACCTGTACCGCCGGATGGGTGCCGCTGGAGTAGAGAAAGGTGCCCGGCTTGAGGTTGTTCCAACTGTAGACAGCGGTGCCGCCGGGCGACGTCTCATGGGTGAAAGAGCGCACCCGTTGCCGCCCCTGACCATCGGTGAAGAAGACCGGCGTCATCGCCGCCTGCTGGCCACTGATGATCATCGACACCGGCTCACTCAGTTCGTTGCGAAGATTGACCGTAAGCGTGTTATCACCCGGCGGTACCGTCAGTTCGGGACCGGGTATGGTGGGGGCACAGGTGCCCCCGGTATCCAGTCCATAGCCCCACATGGTGATCACCGTGCTGTCCGGCATAGTCAGGTCCGTCGTACCGGCGCAAAGGTTATAGGTCGCCGCACTGGCCGTCCCGGCAACCGTCAACAGGGCGCCGAGTAGCGAAGCCTGAGTCAGCGGTATGAGTTTCTTACCTGAATTGCTAATCATGTCTGCTTCCTCCGCCCTGGGTTAATCAATGGGTACGCCGTTGGGCTCAACGATCATCATGGTCATCATGCCGCCGGGGAAAATATCGTTATTTACGAGTTCCCTTTCCGTATGCGAGTGCCACATGAAGAACAAGCCGCCGTTGAGATTCAATCCGCCCTCGCCCGGAGGGAGATCGCCGAACTGCCCGAGATACGGGCTGCCGCTGTAAAAGCCGCCGAAGGTCATGTCCTGCTGTCCCGGCAGGGTGACCGGCATGGGCTTGCCGTGGTCCGGGGCATATTCGTTCGGCTCGAGGGGGTCATCCGGATCGTGACCGAAGATATCCCAGCCAAGCTGCTCACCGGTCCAGGTCCACAGTGCATCGTAGGTGCCTCCGGGGATCGTCTTGATGGTGAAATCCACACGCGCCAGATCGGGACCCGCGCCGGGAGCGCTCTCCTGCAAGCGGCCGTCACGGGCGATGACCTTGGCGTGATTGCCATGGACATGGAACGGATGGAGGTCCTGCCCGGCACCGATCACCCGCAACAGAACCGTCTCACCCACATGGGTTCGCGGCAGGGCGTTGTAGGGCTGGTTGGGCAGCCAGGAGACATTGGGGGCGGCCATGGTATCCGGTGCATTGCGGCCGTTGATGAACCACAGCACCGACTCATAGGTATTCTCCTCGATGACGTCGAACAGCCCGAGTGAAGCCAGGTAGTGGACCTCGGGGGCCATCTCGGTGAGCACGAACAGGTACTCCTGATCGAATGCCGTACCGGGATGGTTATAGGCCTGGCCGGGCGTGGCGGGACGCACGATAATGGCGCCGACCATACCCATCTCGATCTGCAGATCCGGGCGGGTGCCGCTGTGATACTGGAAGGTCCCGGGATGACTGGCGGTGAAGGTGTAGGTGACGGTGTCATCCGCAGCGTTACTCTCCTGCGTCAGTTCCCCGGCGGTACCGCCACTCGCCGTCACCCCTTCCATGCCCGGAAATACCAGCGATACCGGCATATCCGGGACATTCAGATCATTGGTAAGGTTGATGGTGATCTCATCGCCCTGATTGACGATCAGGGTCGGGCCCGGATACTGCATGGGTCCGCCGTCCAGCCCGTAGCCCCACACCAGCAGGCTGTCGCCATCCGGAGTGGGAATAATGGCCGGCTTGGCGGTGAAGTTGAAGGTGGTTCCGGTGACGCCGTCGATGGCCGCCTGTGCGCTCCCAATAAACAGCGAAAAGCACAGCAGGCCGAAGATTGCGAGCCGGTGTCCAAGGTCTTGTATGCGGATATTCATGGGACTTCCCCTCTCTCAATCCGGTCGTTACAGGATGTGGATTTCGGTCATCATGCCGCCGAAATCCTCTTCGTTATTGCTCAGATAGTTCAGGTTGGTGGTGTAGAGAAAATAGGTACCGGGTGCGACACCCGTGGTATCGATAATGACGTCCGCCGACTCGCCGCCGCCGAGGGTGACCGAGGAGGTTTCGTAGTACATATCCAGACCGTCATTCTCACCACCGCCACGCAGTATCCGCGCCCCGGTTCCGACCACCTTCATCGGCGGGAGCCCCAGCGCGGTCAGGGTGTAGAAACGGGTGACGTTGAGGTTGGAGAGTCGCAACAAAACCCGCTCTCCCGCCTGCGCCTCGATACGCGAGCTGACCGGCTGCGAGGTGCTCAGTTTGCCGGTGCCGTAGGTGGCCTCCTTGTCCGGGTTGGCGCCGCTCTCCGGGGTGTGGGGAAAGTCGTAGCCCCGGCCATCGGCGGTATCCGGATAACCCCGCCCGTTCAGCATGGCGTAGGTGTCTTTCATCTTGGCGAAAGGCAGCGGCTGGGTGTTCATGCTGGCGTCGTGGAACTTCGGGTCGAACGAGCCGATCTGGATCGGATAGGACACGTCGTAACCGGTCGAGCCGTCGCCGTCGTTGTAGACAAACTGGTCATAGCTGCGGCCGTTATAGGTATAGGTCGTCCCATTCTGCTCGGGTTTAACATAGAGGTTACCCAGCATCCCCATCTGCATATGCTCGGTCGCCTCCACGTGGCAGTGGTACATGTAGGTGCCGGGCTCGACGATGTTGTAGTAGTAGGTCAGGCTGGCGCCCATGTTGATGGAGACGGAGGCGTCGGGCACCCCGTCGAAGATATCCGAGGCATTGGGGAAGCCGTGGAAATGCACCGTGTGCGGGTCGGCCAGATCGGGGCGCATCAACATGCCGTAGTTGGTCAGGGTCAGGTAGAACTCATCCCCCTGGTTCAACTCGATGGTCGGAGCGGGAAAGCTTGCGGCCAGAATGCCCGCATCCAGCGCCTCGTCTTCCGGGATGCCGGTCAGGTCGGCGAAGCTGAACATATACTGCAGCCTGCCGTCGGCCATGGTGACAAAACCGTCGCCGGCCCCGAGGTGCATGCACTTGGTGTTGTCAAATTCCGGATTGCCCGAATCGATAACCGCATCCCCGTCGTTATCACCGGGACACTGGACATAGGCGGCGGCACTCGCCAGGCCCGGAAGCCCCAGCGAAAACAGCAGCACGGCAGAAGCAATCGGACGCCTTTTAAAAGGGTTCATAGCTTTCGTATTCATGGAATTGTTCCTCCTGTGTGGCCGGTGGCGACAACTGTCGTTGTCACCACCGGAACGCGAACCTTCAAGCGGCTTGACGCAGACCTCGGCGCGGCCACAGACAGATAGAGAGCAGCGCCAGCGCGGTCAGCCACCAGCCACCGCCACCACCGCCGCCGGTACCGCTCGAATCCAACGTTGAGGCGGCCCTTTGACCTTGAGTGCCGGTGGGTTCGGCAGTGAAGACAAAGGCCCCGTCCACCACGCTGTAGTCACCGACCGGCGCCAACGGACCGAAGCGAACCTGGATGAAGTTGCCACCCTCATCAAAGGCAGGCTGCGCCTCGATACTCGTCTTCGTCTCCACCTGCTGGATGGTTTCACCATTGGCGGTATTGACGTAGGCGGCGAGGAACAGATCATCCGGTGACAGGCCGCCGCCATCGATGTTGCTCGCGTCATAGCCCGAGGCATCGGTCAGCAGGCAGTTCTGCGGGTCGAGTGAACCGGCCGCACCGATCACCGCCAGATCCTGGTAGTACGGTGTGGCGTTGTTCAGACCGTAAACAGCCGGCTCAACGGTATCGTCGATGGAGAAGTAGAACGAACGGTTACGCCAGACGATGTTGTAGGAGAGATTCGGCTGAGAGAAACCGCCGTACTCGGCCTTGAGCCTATTGCTGATGGCCGCCTCCAGCGCGCTGCTGTGAGCGTAGGAGACGATGCCTGCCGGCTGGGCTGTCGACTGGTTGGGACTACCCGGTGCAAACGCCGGTCCCGCCGTGGCGGTAGCGTCATTGTGTGTCACGACGTTGTTGACGATATTGACCAACAGGGCGTCCTGCAGCGAGATCCCGGCCCCGGCGTTACCCGACATGTTATTGACGATGGTGTTGCCGATAATGTCGAGCGAATGCCAGCCATTGGTATTGTTGCCCTGGGCCGCATCCTCACCGTTAACCAGTTCGGCACGGATCCCGCCACCGTCGCCGGCGCCGGCCTGATTACCCTGAATCAGGTTATCGACAACCCGTACCGGACCGGCTCCGGGGCTCAGCTCCCCTGCAGCAAGTGCCGGTGCGCCGCCGATATAGATACCACCGCCGGATACCGCAACCCCCTGGTTGAAGGTCTGGTTGAAGATGACGGTGTTGTCGGCAATCAGACCGGTTGCGACATTATTGCCTCTGCCGCCGCCACTGAGACCGTAGTGACCGATACCGCCGCCGTTACCCATGCTGAAGTTGCCGCAGACATAGTTATCCGTGACGGCATAGTTATCCGTGCCGTGATAGAGACTCACACCGCCACCGGCACCACCTCCACCGCCGTTCTGGACGATAAAGTTGCGATGAATGGTGATGTTGTCGTTAAAGCCATCCTGGTACACCTGATCATCAGGGGTCAGGAAGGGATGACCGACACGAATACCGCCACCATAGATGCCGTGGTTGCCGAAGACCCGGTTATTGCTCATCGCCAGGTTTTCGGCATAACCGTTAACCACGATACCGCCGGCATGGTCGGATCCGGTGATAGCGAAGCCGTCGATACGCGAGGCGTTCTTACCGAAGGTATCGTTGCCACTGCTCGAACCCAGCACGATGATCCCCGGCCCTTCCTCGGTAAACAGGGCATCAGGCTCATCGGCCACGCTAAAGCCGGGCTGCTGAGACGGCAGCAGGTCGTAGGCTCCCTGGTTGTACAGGACCTCCACCGCCTGGCGCCAACCTGCCAGCTTCTCAGCCGGAGCCTTGATGGCGCTAATCACGGTATTGGCGCCGGAACCTTGCAGGCGTACCGGCTTGTGCATGATGACCAGTTCCTCGTAGTAACCCGGGGGAACGAGGATCAGGTCGCCGGGGCCGGCGATATCGATCGCCTGCTGGATGGAGCCGCCGGCGGCCACCTGGATCGCCCCGCCACCGACGGTCACGGTAATCCCGGTAAGTACGGAATTGCCGTTATCGCCGCGGGTGATCTCGAGCTGGCCGGTGGTGGTGCCCTCGGCCACAGTGCCGCTGATGCTGCCGTTGGACCAATTAACATTGGTCAACTCGACACCTCCGATGCTGACCGTCCCGGGCGTGCTGCCGAAGCCGTAATCACGCACGCCGTTCGGATCGGTGGCCGCGGTGATGGTAATGCTCTGGGTGCCGTCGGCGACATAAGGGTTGTTGCCCTTTGGCGCCGGCGCATCCACATAAGGCCCGTTCATCGAACCGATCACCGAGGCGATAACCGGCGTGCCGTCCTGGTCCTGGCAGTCCAGCGGTTGCTGATTGGGGCCGGTGTAGGCCGCCACCGGAACCACCGGCGTATCCAGGTAGGTGGTTACACCCGGCATGTACTGGAACTGGTAGCAGAACTGACTGTACTGCGGGTTGTAGCTGGGGTCAGTCATGAAACCACCGTTACCGTCGGGAATGGGACCCGGGTCGTTCATGCAGGTGGTGATCATATTCGGTGAAGTACCACTGGCGCTGGCGATGTTGTTGGTGTGCATGGAGGGCAACACCGCGTTGAAGGTACCCCAGCGATCGGAGTAGGTCCGGGCAAACTCACGCCCTTTCCAGTCACGGATGGAGACCGGCAGGTACGGCGGTGAGTACTTCTCGCCAAAGGTCGGCGATGAGGAGTCAAACTCGTTCGACAGGTCGTCGAGAATGAAGCCCGTGACCTTGGCCGCCGTCGGCACCTCGGTGAACATGAAGAAGTCCACCGCCGCATTCTTGCCGTCGGTCAGCATGATCTGCTTCTGATCACACAGCGGGGTGTAGCTGCCCGCCATGTAGGGGCTTTCCCCCTCGATCGGGAACAGGGTGAAGTCGGCGGGCACCAGATGCTCCTCACCGACACACTCCGGCGGCAACAGCTCGGGCGCCGGTTCGAATGCCAGCCCGAAGTCTACGTTACGGTCCTCCTCACGTACCGTTTTATAGACCGGGTGCTCGCCGGTACCGACGATATAGATCCCTTTGGGGAGGGTTGTTTCGGCTGCACCGCTATCGACACCACCCGGTACATAGGTATCAAAGGCGTAGCCGCCGTCGAATACCGCCGGGCGCACCTGGTTGTAGTTGCGCAGGCCGTCGTAACAATCGGTCGGCACGGTGCCGTTGACCATAAAGATCTCACCCTGGCAGCCTGTCGGGACATTGTCATCCCAGCTGTCGGTGTAGGTGATCTGCACCGCATCACCGGCATCGAACAGGCCGTTGCCGTTATAGTCAATGTCCTCGGGTCCGGGGAAGTTACCGAACGGATAGTTGTCCACATCGGCGAGCTCAATCTCACCGCTGCCGTTCACATCATCAATCACCCCGTCGCCACCGGCAGGTAGGTTGTCTTCGTAAAGGGCGACCTGAATGCGCGGGATACCGGGCTCCCAGGGCTCAGCGGCGGCATAGGCCGGGGCATCCTCGGCGCGGGTGACCGCGTAATAGACAATACCGGAGATACCGCCGTTCTCGCCGATCTCGTAGGGTGTTTTACCCCACTGGATGACGTTGGTCTGACCGAGAAAGCCTTGAAAACCCTGGGTCAGGACCGGACCGGTTTCGGTACGGTAGGGAAGTCCGCCATTTTCGGACTGCGGCTGAGGGTTGAGCACCCCGTCGAAAGACCAGGGATCGGCCGGATTGATCGGACCGCCCGCATCGGAAACGATGGTCGCACCGGTTGCCTTAAAGCGGTCAAAGGCCACCTCGGCCACCAGCCAGCTGAAGAAGGGGAATACCTCATCATAAGGGGCCGCCCCTCCCATATCCGTAGGAAACGCCTGGTAGATGGTACCGTCACGCCAGCGGATAGCCGTACCCTGCTCCGGCATCGGCTGCTCGCCGGGATCCCAGAAGCCGTTCTCATTCACATCATTGAAAACGTACTGCTCAAGGCGGTTGAACCAGGCAAAGATCGGCACATCCAGCAGACTGCAGCTGCCGCCGTTGCACTGACCGCCCACGACGGTGATCGTTTTAAATCCGATGATGTAGTCGAGGTTTTTGTCCCAAAGCGCCAGCTCATAGTTACCATCGGGCACATTGGGAATGGAGAAGGTGCTGTCCGCATTACAGGGGGTCGCATAGACCCCCTTGCCTATCCCCACGGAGAGGTCATTCAGACCGACCCAACACCCGGGTACCGGCGCGCCGGTATAGAAGGCGAAGTCCGGCGGCCGTGAGTTGTGGATGCTGCGAACCTGGCCGGTGATGGTGGCACCGCCGGTAAGCGCATCGGGATCGGCAAACGGTTCGACAAAGCCGATAAATACATGCGGCCCGGGAGGTCCGAACTCAGCGAAGTACGGCGGTTCGTTGGCCTTGACCCAGGCATCGATGATTTTGGTCCCTTCGATGGTGGTGGTCTGCTGCCAATTGCTGCCGGGAGGCGGTACCGCCTGGACGCCGTATTTGGCCGGTACCAGATTCTTGATCAGCGCGATGCCGTTCTCATCGGTCTGGATAGTGCCGTCGCCCAGGCTCAGCACATTGCCGGCATCATCGTAGGTCGTGCCCAGCGGATTGCCGAAGGCGTCGGTGTTGATCTGCTGACCGGCAATACCGAAACGACCGCCGGCATCCTCGAGGATAATATTAAAACCGGCCAGACCGGTCTCCTCGGGCGTATCCGGGGCATTGTTGATCGGCCAGTTGTCATGAAAGACGAAAATGCGGATCTGCGCGGTCGGGATCGGCTCGGCGTTGACACTTACCGTAACGCTTGTCTGGCCGGCTTTGATCTGCGCACCGCCCATGGCGTAACCGCTGTCGGGCAGTATCGAGACAAAGTATCGCTTATCCGGGTCAAGATCAGGCAGGGGGTCGCCCGAGCGCCCTTCGGCGATGACCGGCAAATAGCTTTTATGGAAGTTTGTCGAGAGACAGTCGGCCTCCTGACCCGGCCGGCATGTCTGACCCGGCACGATGTTGTAGGTAACATCCTCCTCGATCAGCCAGCGGTAGTCCGAAACCGCTGATGTGTCGCCGGCAGCATTGCTACCCGTAACTGACAGGGTAGGAACCTGTGCTTGCGCCGCCCCCATCATGAGCGCCCCAATGAGTAATACTGTAAACGCCAGGTAGCGGTTGGATACCCTCCCCCCCCGGCGTCGTTTCCAAGGCATCGTAATCGCGTTCATCGTCTTCCCCTAGTCAGTTTGTCAGTTGCCGCCGCCCTCCACCGAAACAGTGAGAGATAACGACGCCAACTGTTTTCCACACATAACGACGAGAAATTCAGATCAACCGAGACTCAAAACTCCACGCCACCAACTGTGTTTCCAGCGGCCCGGTCAAAACGGCCGAGCCCGTGAGAAAAACTGTAGTGGCGAATGGCAAATTCAGGCAGGAGGGAAACCCCGCAAATTACATTGGGGAATACTGTATTTTTAGTATGCACCGGACGGCTCGACAACAAAATTACTTTAAATAACAAGCCATTAAACGCATCAAAGCATTTTTGTGAAAATGCAAAAAATTACAGTTTTCACCCTATACAAAACAACGAACACCATCTTTACTTACACCCTAAGAAGTGAAGACTTGTTCCCTAAATTGATGGCTACTTCTTCAGCGTAAAAGCATTACCTTGATGAAGTGCCGCCTGTCTATGGAGAGGCACTGATTATGCTTATGCCACCGGATTCATCGTCTTCGCAGCTGCGCATTCTTCTGGCTGAAGATCATGCGATCGTGCGCGAGGGAATCGCCTCGTTATTACGACAGGATGAAAACTTTCAGGTGATTGCCGAAGTCGAGGATGGACGCAGCGCCGTGCAAATGGCCGGCGAGTTTCAGCCCGACATCATCCTCATGGACCTGTCGATGCCGAACATCAACGGCACTGAGGCGATTAAGGAGATAAAACATCGCTACCCGCAGATTCACATTATCGTGCTGACCATTCACAACAGCGAAGAGTATATCCGCGCCACCCTTCGAGCAGGCGCCAATGGTTATGTGCTCAAGGATGACACCTCGGAAGAGTTGCTCTCGGCAATTCACAGTGTGGCTGCAGGAAAGACCTACCTCACCCCCTCCATCTGCAGCAACGTCATTGTCGATTTCCTAAAAGGGGGTAAGGAGGGCGATAAATCGTACTCCTGGGAACACCTCAGCCACCGCGAGCGGGAAGTGCTAAAACTGGTGGCGGAAGGAGAGCGCAACCGGGATATCGCAAAATATCTTTCGTTGAGTGAAAAAACGGTGGAAAAACACCGCTCCAACCTGATGAAAAAACTGGGCCTGCATAGCGCCGCGCAAATCACCACCTATGCAATTCGCAATGGCCTGATCAATATTTCCTGACACTTTTGAGACACTTCCTTCAACCTCGGAGACAGATATGAAACCGACAGTTCCACCTCTTCACACTAAAGCGTACCGCCTGCCATACCGGCTGCTTGCCGTGGCAATCACGATCGGATTTCTTGGCACCAACACGGCCTCGGCCGAGACCGGACATGATCACCGGTCGGCGGCACAATCCGGCGAAAGTCATCACGAAGGGAACCACAACATGGCGCAAGGCGAGGCCGGTCACGCCGCCATGGAAGATCATAGTACGCATATGCAGATGATGCAGTCCCGGGAAGGTTATCAGCGCAGCATGACGCATTACACTCTGCCGGACGCGGAATTGATCGACGCCGATGGCAAAAAGGTGCGTTTGAACCGGCTGCTCGCTGATGAACGCCCGGTGATCCTTAACTTCATCTACACCAGTTGCACCACCGTCTGCCCCATTCTCTCCGCCACGCTGTCGAAGGCAAACCAGTCCCTCGGCAACGACGATCCAAAACCGTTGATGATCTCCATCTCCATCGATCCGGAATACGACACGCCTGAACGACTGCGGGAGTATGCGTCACGTTATGATGCGGATGAAAACTGGCGCTTCCTGACCGGAAAACTCGAAACGGTGGTTGAACTCCAGCGCGCCTTCAGCGCCTACTACGGCAACAAGCTCAACCATAAACCGCTCAGCTTCCTGCGCCGGGGGCCGGAACAACAATGGGTTCGCCTGCAGGGTTTCACCTCTTCGTCAGAACTGGTAGCGGAATACCGTGCGCTGTTTGATCGTCGCAGCTAGTATCGCCCTACTCCCATCCGGTCCACTTATAGCGGAAAAGAGCGACGCCCCGCTCTCACTCATCGAGCGGGGAGAACGGATCTACCGTACGGGGGTATTGGCCTCCGGTGAGGTGCTGCAGGCGCGGGTGCAAGGTGATGTCCCCGTCAGCGGCAAGCAAGTCACCTGTGTCCAGTGCCATCGTCGCAGCGGTTTCGGCTCCACCGAGAGTGAGCGGCGGGTACCACCCATTACAGCGGGAATACTGTACAGCCCGAAGGTTATCGCTCGACGTGGGCTTCACGCTTCCCGTGTCGAGGGTGCAGGTACCCGTCCGGCCTATACCGATGAATCCCTGGCAAGGGCGATTCGAAATGGTATCGATCCGGTCGGACGAAATCTGGATCCGTCGATGCCCCGCTTCGCGCTCCCCGACGCCGATATGAAAGCACTGGTTGCCTACCTCAAAAGCTTATCCGCCGCTACCGATCCGGGCGTTACTGAAACCGAACTGCATATCGCCACCCTTATCGGCCCCGGTGTTGAGCCGCAGCGAAGCGATGCGATGCTGGCAGTCATGAATACCTATCTTGAAGCCAAGAACAGCGGTACGCGTAATGAAACACGCCGCGCCAAATTCACACCTTGGCAGAAGGACTCGAGTTATCCCGCCTACAGGCGCTGGGTGTTGCATCCATGGCGGCTTGAAGGCGGGCCTGAACAGTGGCCCGATCAGCTACAACATTATTATGAAAAACAGCCGGTGTTTGCGCTAATAGGTGGCGTGGTCGATGGTGAGTTCCAGCGCATCGCCGACTTCTGCAATGCCAACAAACTACCCTGCCTCTTTCCAAGCAGCGACTTACCGGCGACAAACCCCGGCTTCTACACCCTGCATTTTACTGCAGGGCGTCGCCTGGAGGCAGACGCTTTGGCCACGCACCTTCGTGAAGAGGGTTTGCTGGAACCCGATACCGATCTGCTGCAGATCTCCCGCCGTACCGATGCGACAGGCGCCGATAGATTTCGTGAGGCGATTCAAGACGAAGTCGCACTGCAAGAGGTTCACCCCGATGCCGCTGCAGACAAAGCGTTTTGGAAAGAACTCGGTACAGCCGATGTCCTTGTCTTATGGCTTGACCCTTCCGAGCTGAACGACCTTTCGGTTCTCCCTCGGCCGTGGCCGAAGCGAATCTATCTACAATCCACACTAAACACTAAAAACCTTAACAGTCTGCCCGAAGCGTTGCGCAAGCGGATCCACCTGCTCTATCCCTATGCTTTGCCTGACACTGCCGCTCCCCAGCGGTTGCGGGTTAAAACATGGCTGCGGTTGAACGGCGTTGAATTCGATGCGCCGAGGGTGCAATCCGACAGCTATTTTGCCTTGACCCTTTTCAACGACACCATGCGCAGCGTGGGACTTAATTTTTCACGGTCCTACGCCATCGAGACGATTGAGCATATGCTCGACAGCGCCCTTTTCACCTCCCTCTATCCGCAGGTAAGCCTCGCGCCGGAACAGCGCTTTGCCTCGAAGGGGTGTTATATCGTGCGTTTGCCGGATGCGCCCTCGGGCAAAGTGGTTCCCGCCAGCCGCTGGATTGTTCCCTAATAGGCGAAGGCCCTTTGCGCCTCTGCGCCTTTGCTGTGAGGATATATGTTTCCTCGGCAGACATGGCCGAAGAGGTGCTTCTTAATATACTTTGGAGCCTTCCCTGTCACTTTTTCTCCTGCCTCTATGGCGCCGCTCGAAAACAGGCTGTCCGGCAGACACATCCCCCTTCCCGCCATCACTGTCCGTGGGCAGCGGCCAGCGAAATTCAATATAGGTGCCCGCATCCGCGGCGGAGTGGATAGTCATCGTCCCTCCACAACGTTCACTGCGTGCCTGCATGCTATACAGGCCGATGCCGCTATTAACATCTTCCTTTGGTTCGAAGCCGCGCCCATCATCGGCAATATTCAACACCAGTTCCTCGGCGTCGCGCTTGAGGGTGATATCCACATTATCCGCGAGAGCGTGCTTTGAAATGTTGTGCAGCGCCTCCTGCAGTACCCGATAGATATCACACCGCAGTGAGGGCGGAATGTCTTTCTCCTTTAGCCCGATATGTTTTACCAGAGAAAGTTCAGGATTGCTCTGTGCGAACTCACGACAACACCAATCAATGGTGGGCAGTAGACCAAGATCCTCAAGCATCGACGGACGCAAACCCAGTGCGATGCGACGAAGCTCATCGGTAGTGGCTCGCAGCCGGGACAGCGCGCTATTCAATGCCTGTTTACGAGACTCATATCCGGCACTCTGTTCAGACTCCTTTTGTACCTTTTCTATGGTCATTTTAATGACATTCAAATTCTGACCGATACTGTCGTGCAGATCACCGGCGATACGCAAACGATCCCGCTCCTGCGCCTCAATCAGCGCATTGGAGATTTCAGTCTGATGCAGTAACCGTTCATTACAGGGGCATTCTCGACGACTCTTCAAGCGTTCGTCACTTTTCTCTCTACCACGCCATCGCAAACGTATTCGTTGTTTGATCGCGGCGCCGATAGTTCTCCATGACGACAGGCGCCATAGGGTAGTGCCGGACTGATATGCCCCCCGCCTTTCCTCCGTCTTATCTTGCATAATCAAGGGCGGTTTCTGATAAAGCTGTTATCGAAATCACTGTCTTTTCCACACGTCTAAATGTATGCATCCCCAGACCTCAAACGGTGATGGCGATCATTCCCATAAAAAACCGACACCCCTTAAACCACATGAATATGTGGTTATTGGTTTCGCCGCTGTACTGTCGCACATCCGAAGGGCACCGACACCTCAACAAACTGACAGCGCATAACCCTCTGGCGCTCCAAATGGAATCTCACCGGGCAACTAAAGCATAGGAATGGAAGCACTGTTCATCAAGGCGATACGGTTAGGCCCCTTCTTCATGAAGCTGATATGATTTTAGTGTCATGAATTTCATGAGGCGGCACGATCACTTGTCTCGTTCCGCAATACCATTGAGTGCGCCTGTAAGGCGTCTGCAAAGAAAGCAACAATGAACGAAAAATTACCGTTCAAAGTAATGCGCTCTGTTGTCTTGACCACACCCGAAGTAACCGCAGGAATACGTTTTGGATAAGACGATATGCATCGGCATCGACCTTGGCACCTCTGGCTGCCGGGCCGTCGCCATCGACGCCATGGGCACAACCCTGGCCGACAGCGCCGCCCCGTTGCCGCCCTCGCAACAGGACGGGGCGGCGGTGCAACAGTCGCCGGAACACTGGTGGCAGGCCGTTGAGCAGGTCATGCCGCAACTGATCGCCCGGCTCGATCCCGGTTGTATCCGCGCTATCGCTGTGGACGGCACCTCGGGAAGCGTCCTGCTGGCCGACGCCGCCGGCACACCGCTCACCCCGGCCCTGATGTACAACGACAACCGTGCCGTTAGCCAGGCCGAACGCATCGCCACCGTCGCGCCTCGGGACAGCGCCGCTCACGGCACCGGTTCCGGGCTGGCCAAACTGCTTTGGTTGCTCGAACATTACCACCTGCCTGAAAAGGGGCGCGTGCATACCCAGGCGGATTGGATAAGCGGACGTCTTTGCGGACGCTATAATCGCTGCGATGCCAATAACGCCCTCAAGCTCGGTTACGACCCCGTCAACCGCTGCCGGCCGGAGTGGATGGCACAACTAAACCTGCCCGAAGGTGTAGTGCCCGAGGTCATGGCGCCCGGTCGGCCCATCGCTCACCTGAGCGATCACCTGGCAGAGCGTTGGGGGCTACCCCACAATGTGATGATCTGCAACGGGACCACCGACAGTACCGCCGCCTTTATCGCCTCCGGCGCCGGCAAGCCCGGTGAGGCGGTCACCTCCCTGGGCTCCACGCTGGTGCTCAAGGTAATTGCCGAGCAGCCCGTTTTCGCGCCCGAATACGGGGTCTACAGCCAGCCGCTGGGGGACTATTGGCTGGTCGGCGGCGGCTCCAACTCCGGCGGGGCGGTTTTGCGCCGCTACTTCTCCGACCGGCAGATGGCCGCGCTGACCCCTCAACTACAGCCGGAAAACCCTACCGGGCTGGGTTATTACCCTCTCCTTCATGCAGGCGAACGTTTCCCGGTGAATGACCCCGGCCTTGCTCCACGCCTGTCACCGCAACCGGACGACGAGCGGCTATTTTTTCAGGGGCTGCTCGAGGGGATCGCGGCGATCGAAAAAGCCGGGTATGAGCGACTTGCCGAGCTCGGCGCCCCCTACCCTGTCTCGGTACGCAGCAACGGCGGCGGTGCCAAGAATCCGGCCTGGACGACGATACGCGCCCGTTTGCTCGGGGTACCGATGCTTCAGGCCGACGCCGAAGAGGCCTGCTACGGCAGCGCCCTGCTGGCGGCGCGGTGCCTGGCCAAACAACCGCCGTGTTAAGCCCCTTGCCCGATCTGGTAAAATCCTCGAATTCACAATCACAGGGACCGACCGATGCAACAACTCTTCACCGGCGCCTCCGCCCTGCTGCGGGGCCTGAAGCTGATGAACACACCCGGCCTGCGCCGCTTTGTCGCCATACCGCTTGCCATCAATATCCTGCTCTTCAGCGCCTCCATATGGGTGCTGGTGCAGCAATTCTCGCCGCTGGTGGACAAGTGGATCAGCGAGTTGCCGGAGTGGCTCGCCTGGCTGGAGTGGCTGTTCTGGCTTGTGTTCGCGGTCGCGGCGATCCTGCTGGTGTTCTACACCGTCTCCATCCTGGCCAACCTTATCGCCGCCCCCTTCAACGGCCTGTTGGCCGAGGCGGTGGAGAAACACCTCACCGGCCGGCCGTTGCCGGGCGGCGGCAGTTTCATCACCGTACTCAAGCAGGTGCCGGAGCAGCTGTTCGATGAGTTGCGCAAGATCGCCTACTTCCTGCTGCGGGCGATCCCCCTGCTTATCCTGTTCTGGATCCCGGTGCTCAACCTGGCCGCGCCGTTTCTCTGGGCGCTGTTCAGCGCCTGGATGCTGATGGTGGAGTACGGCGACTTTCCGATGGGTAACCACGAGATCCGCTTTGCCGACCAGCGCGCCCGCCTGCGCCAACGCAAACTCCTCAGCTTCGGTTTCGGCGGCGCCACGCTGGTTGCCACAATGATCCCGGTGCTCAACTTCCTGGTCATGCCCGCCGCCGTGGCGGGCGCCACCGCGCTATGGGTGGAGCAGCTCAAGCAAATTGAGCCCCGACGGAAATAGCCTGCATGGAGCGGAGGGGGTAATCCGATTCGGGATTACCGGGAAAGATAAGCGCTAAGACGCCTCACCCCCTCCTCCAACTGCTCCATGGAGGTGGTGTAGGCAAAGCGAAGGTGTTTTTCGGGAAGGTAGTTACCGAAATCAGCGCCGGGGGTGACCGCCACCCCCGCCTGTTCCAGCAAGTCGGCGGCAAAACCGAAGCTGTCATCGGTAAAGCGGCTGCAGTCGGCATAGAGGTAGAAGGCACCCTGAGGGGTGACCGGGATGTCGAACCCCAGCTGACGCAGGGCCGGCAGCAAATAGTCCCGGCGGCGGTGAAAGGCCTCCCGGCGCTGTTCCAGGACCGCCAGGGTCTGCGGAAGAAAGGCGGCCAGGGCGGCGTGCTGCGCCAGTGTGGGGGCGGCGATAAAGAGATTCTGCGCCAGCTTTTCCACCTCCCGCACATAGGCGTCGGGCACCACCAGCCAACCCAGTCGCCAGCCGGTCATGCTGAAATATTTGGAGAAGCTGTTGATCACAAACACCTCGTCGCTGAGGGCCAGCGCGGTAGGTGTCCTGTCATCGTAGATAAGACCGTGGTAGATCTCATCCACCAGGAGAGCCCCTCCCCTTTCTGCTGCAAGCTTCGCCATCGCCCGCAGCTCATCGGCAGGGATCACCGTTCCGGTGGGGTTGGAGGGGGTGGCGACCATCGCCGCGCGGGTCGCAGAGGACCAGTGCTGCGCAAGGATTTCACTGTTTAACTGATAGCCGCTGGCGGCATCCACCGGGATCCCCTTGGCGCATCCCTCAATAAAGCGCACGAAATGGCGGTTGCAGGGGTAGCCCGGATCGGCCAGCAGGACTTCACTGTCCCGATCCAGCAACACCCCCAGCGCCAGCAGCAGCGCCCCGGAGGCGCCGGGTGTGATCACGATGCGTGAGGCGGAAACCTCCACACCGTAGTGATCGCGATAATACCCGCTTATCGCTTCGCGCAACGCCGGCAGACCCAGCGCCGGGGTGTAGTGGGTTCGCCCCTCGGCCAGCGCCTTTTGCGCCGCATCCACGACCGGTTGCGGGGTGGTGAAATCGGGTTCACCGATCTCCATATGCACAATGGAGCGGCCGGCGGCCTCCAGTTCCCGCGCCCGCGCCAGCAGCTCCATCACATGGAACGGCTCGATATCGCCCATCCGCCGGGCGATGGGGCGCATTGGAGGATCGGAATCAGCCGCCATGAATGCGTTTTACCAGCTCCAGGTCGAGATAGGAGGCGCCGCCTGAATCACCGCTAAGCACGCAAAAGGGCTGATCGGGCTCTCCCCAGTGATCCAGCACGATCTCGGCGCCGCTAAAGTCCTCATTCCGGGTGTAACCGTTGACCGCGATAATGGTCTTCAGATCGGCCCCGCGCGAGGCGAGGATGCCGTTGTGGGAGTCTTCAAAGGCGATACACTCGGCCGGTGTCAGCCCCATCTTCTCCATGGCATAGGTGTAGATGTCGGGCGCGGGCTTCTTGGCCGGGACCACATCCCCGGCGGCGATCACCTCAAACCAGCTCATCGCATCGGGATCCATCGCATTTTTCAGCAGGGCACTGACGTTCTCCGGTGTCGTGGTGGTGGCCACGGCCAGACGCATACCCGCCTCCCGCGCCTCGCTAATAAGCCGTTTGACGCCCGGGCGAAGCGGGATCATCCCATTGCCGAGCATCTCGACATAGTGGCGGGTCTTCGCTTTGTGCAGACCGGCGATGAATTCGTCCAGTTCCGCCGGACGCTGAAAGCCGGTATTGAAATTATCCAGATAGTAACGAATCCGTTCCTTGCCGCCGGTGACCGCCAAGAGCTTCCCGTAGAGCTCCTCGCTCCACTCCCAATCCAGCCCCGCCTCGGCAAAGGCGCGATTGAAGGCGACACGATGTCCGTCCCGCTCGGTATCGGCGAGGGTTCCGTCCACGTCAAATAACAATGCTTTAAGTGTGCTCATTATTCCGCTCTGGCAACTTGAAAAGCAACGTAGATTACCTAACTATGCTCCTGAATGCATCCACCGGACCGTTACCGGAGTTGCGCGACCCGGCCACATCTGGTATAGATGCGCGCTTATTTTTTACTACGCTTCTCAGGAGAACCAAAGCGTATGCCGACCAAAAAAGCAGCGGCGCCGAAAAAGGCAGCCACCAAGAAAGCGGTCAAGAAGACCGCACCGAAAAAGGCCACCACCGCCAAGAAGGCGGCTCCCAAGAAAGCTCCGGTGAAAAAGGCGGCAGCCAAGACCACCCCGGCCAAGGAGCCGCGGATCAAGGCGCTGGAGGGTGCCGGACACTTCGAGCCCTATGTGGAGAAGAAGGGCGAGGAGTATATGAATCCGCGCATGCAGGGGCATTTCCGCGAGATCCTACTCAACTGGAAAAAAGAGTTGATGGAAGAGGTGGACCGCACGGTGCACCACATGCAGGATGAGGCCGCCAACTTCCCGGACCCCAATGACCGGGCAAGCCAGGAGTCGGACTTCACCATGGAGCTACGCACACGTGATCGTGAGCGCAAGCTGCTGAAAAAAATCAACGAAGCGCTGGATCTGCTGGACGAGGACGAATACGGCTTCTGTGAAAGCTGTGGCATAGAGATTGGTGTCCGTCGCCTCGAGGCCCGTCCCACAGCAACCCTCTGCATCGACTGCAAAACCCTTGACGAGATCCGCGAAAAACAGCGCGGATAGCGATTCGTCACCGCGCAAAAAAGGGGCCGACGGCCAAATGCCGGTCAGTTAAGGAAAACATAGCTCGTAGGAGCGGCTTCCAGCCGCGACTTAATAATGTGCAAATCGCGGCTGGAAGCCGCTCCTACAAGTTAAATAACCGCTTAACTGACAGGTATTAGGCCTACGGCCCCTTCTTGTGCCCGTGTAACACCCTGTAACAAATCATGCCGCCTTCCGCCGGCATGCCTCCTGCTCTATTTGCAAACGGTTGGTCTGCGCAAAAGCCACGATATGGTGATAAAGCTGGGGATTACTCCGCTCAAGCTCCGGCGAGACGAACAGGCACTTCTCCCCGTTAATCATAACGGGATGGACCTGCGTGTTATAGCGAAGGCGCCGATCCGGCCCAAAACGCGCAACACTGGCAGAGATACGCTCAATCCAGTCACTGGGACGGAACCGGTTTCCGCCCTCGGAAACACTGTGAATCACCATACAGTTCTCTGCTTGCTTGACCATCTCACTACCTCTTACGATATCCGAATCACCAATCGGCGAGCACTTAAGTACATTATTAATTACTAATATTACGTTCTCTTCGACCCTCTTCAAGGCCTTCGGTTCAACTTAATGAAAATTCAGCTTGCGCGGGGGTATTTGCGGCGATCTTCCTGGATATGCAGGTCATTCTCCCGGGCAAAACGCATAATAAACGCATAGGCTTCGGGGTTGGTATGTGAGAGTTCCTTGCTGACAAGCAGGCACTTTTCCCCCTGGATCAGGCAGGGACGCACCTCCTTTGAATAGTGCAAACGCTGATCGGCATCAAAACCGGCCAGACTGGCCGAGACCCTTTCGATCCAGTCACTGGGGCGAAACTTTCTCCCCTTCTTTGTCTCGCCCTTAATCAGCCAGTGGTCGTGATTATCGTTTGCCATCCTGTCACCCGCCAGTGGACTTTCTAATTAAGCATAGACTCCGCACAGCGGCTAACCACTTCTCATTACCCCGGCCCTCTGGGTATAGTGTCCATCACTTGTTTCGGAGACAGATGCATGCAACTACTTGATGCCATCCACAATCGTCAGAGCACACGCGCCTTCCTCGACAGAGAGGTCCCCGCGGAGCTGATCACCGCCGTCCTCGATGCCGCCCGTTGGACCCCCTCTGGGGTCAATATGCAGCCGTGGCGGGTTGCCGTAGTACGCGGAGAAAGCAAACAGCGGCTGGGCGATGCGATCATCGCCGCGCGCAACAGCGCTCAGGCGGAAAAGCCCGACTATCAATACTATCCGGATGAGTGGTTCGAGCCCTACAAAAGCCGCCGCAAGGCAACCGGGCTCGCCCTCTACGGCGCCCTCGGCATCGGCAAAGAGGAGAAAGAGAGGCGGATTGAAGCCTGGTACAACAACTACCGTTTCTTCGGCGCTCCCGTCGGGCTCCTCATCTTTCTTGACCGCCGTCTCGCCCGGGGCAGCTGGATCGATATCGGCATGTTCATTCAAAACATCCTGCTCGCCGCACAGGAACAGGATCTGGCGACCTGCCCCCAGGCCTCCCTGGCCGAGTACCCGGATATCGTTCGCGAGATATTGGGCATCGACTCGCAATGGGCGCTGGCCTGCGGCATCGCCATCGGCTACCCCGATACCGGCGCCGCGGTCAATAACTACCGGACAACGCGCGAGCCGGTTGAGGCCTTCACCAGCTGGCATGACTGAACCGCAGCAAAGCTATCGCGGCCGCTTCGCCCCCTCCCCCACCGGCCCCCTGCACTTCGGCTCACTCATAGCAGCTATGGGCAGCTATCTTGAGGCCCGCCACCGCGGTGGCGAATGGCTGGTGCGGATGGAGGATCTCGACCCCCCACGGGAGGTCGCCGGCGCTAGCACCCTGATCCTGGAGACGCTGGAGCGACTCGGCTTTGAGTGGGATGGGCAGGTCTGGTTCCAGAGCCGCCGTCATGAGGCCTACCTGGAGGTGCTGGACAGGCTCTACCGGGACAAGCTGACCTATCGCTGCGCCTGTTCCCGCAAAATGATAGCAGAACAGGGTCGACAACAGGGTCTTCCGCCCGGGGTCTACCCGGGCAGTTGTCGTAACAATCCCGCCGGCCCCCACCGGCAACATGCCATTCGCCTGTTGACCGAAGGACAACGGATCAGCTTCGAAGATACGCTGCAGGGGACCATCAGCCAGGATGTAGAGCGCGAGGTGGGCGATTTCGTCCTGCGCCGCGCCGACGGGCTGTTTGCCTATCAGCTGGCGGTGGTGGTGGATGACGCCGAGCAGGGAATCACCCATGTGGTACGGGGCAGCGATCTGCTCGACTCCACCCCCCGGCAGATCGCCCTGCAGCACCTGCTGGGCTACCCCACCCCCCGTTACCTCCATTTACCGGTGGCGGTTAATGAGCAGGGCCAGAAGCTCAGTAAACAGACCTTTGCCCCGGCAATTAATGTCGACAATCCGCTGCCGACATTAGTCATGGCTTTGCGCTTTCTTGGCCAAAACCCGCCTGCTGAGTTACTTGAGGGCGATCTCAACAGCTTCTGGCGCTGGGCCGTTGCAAACTGGCAAGCCGAGGCGCTACCCCGTAAACTGAGCATCCCGTTCACCGAGACAAGCGGCGAGTTCTCCCGAAAGGGTTGACTCCCTTAGCCCCCTACCTGAATAAACGATGAGTTATCTATGAGCGAAGCTGAAAACCCGTTTCTCGAACGCTATAAGGGCTATTTCAAAAATCTGCTCAAATGGAAAGAGCTGGATATCCTGTGGCAACGTCTGCGCGAGGATAGCGACAACACCTGGTATATCTATGCCGTCGGTGAGACGCCGCCGGAGGAACAGGCGAATCGTGAAAAACTCGATCACTTTATCAGTAACGTGGATCGACTCCTGCGCAGCGAACACGATGAGGACTACTGCGGCATCGTCTATGTGGATGATGTGGAAGAGCCCACGCTCATCAAGATCTACGACCCCAACAACCTGGGCAGCGTCTGCGGCTCCGGTTTCGGTCCGCCCCCGCTGCCCGGTTGGGTGCTCTCCAAGTTGCCGCCCGGCGACCTCAATGCGGCCTTTCCGCCGCCGGCCAACCGCCGCCGCTGGTGGCAGAAGATGTTCAGCTGACAAGCCTATCACCACGAAGCGCACGAAGAACACGAAGCCTTTGAAATTTGCGTCACGGACCGAGCTGTCGCTGCAAACGGGAGTTTGTGACTGGTATCGTTCATTGATCTTCTCCCTATACGGGAAGCCGTTATAGCGATTGAGACCCTTCGGGTACGAATGACACTTACTTAAACAACTGCTGCGTCATTCCCGCATGCCTGTAGCGGGAATCCAGCCGTCAGAAACCTGGATTCCGGCCAAAACCATGCCGGAATGACGGCTTCGACATTCTGTTTACTGTAAAGTTAGTAATATTCCCTTTGTACACTTCGTGTTATTCGTGGTGCATATCCATTATTGTTACAATTCGTAACAGTTGGTATGCTTCTGCAATGCCACACAACAAAGAACCGGAACAGCATCTGGACAGGGTCATCCTGCTGTTTCTGCTGGCCCTGTTTCTTCTCCTCTCGCCCATCAATGAGTGGTGGGCCGCGGATGACAGCCCGTGGTACTCCCCCTACCTCATCTGGGGCCTGATGATTTTTCTCACCTGGCGACTGCAACGCTACCTCAAACGCCATGATCTTTGAGCTGTGGCAACTCTTCCTGGCGGGGGTGGCCTACCTGTTGCTGCTGTTCCTTATCGCCTATGCCGCCGAACACGGCTGGCTACCGCAGCGCCTGGCGCGCCATCCTCTGACCTATACCCTGTCACTGGGCGTTTACGCCACCTCCTGGAGCTTCTTCGGCAGCGTGGGTTTTGCCCGGAACGACGGCTATAACTTTCTGACCATCTATCTCGGCGTCACCCTCGCCTTTATGCTGGCCCCGGTGCTGTTGCAGCCGATTTTGCGCCTGACCCGCGAGTTTCAGCTCTCCTCCCTGGCCGATCTCTTCGCTTTCCGCTATCAGAGCCAGTTGGCCGGTGTTTTGGTCACCCTGTTCATGCTTGCCGGCACCCTCCCCTATATCGCCCTGCAGGTACGCGCCGTCACCGAGTCGCTGCAGGTGCTGACCCGGGAATCGGCCCCCGCGCTGATGGCCCTGGGTTTCTGTGTCACGATCACCTTGTTCGCCATTCTCTTTGGCGCGCGCCACATTTCGGCGCGGGAGAAGCATGAGGGGCTGGTGGTGGCGATCGCCTTCGAGTCGCTTATCAAGATGCTCGCCCTGCTCGCGGTGGGGCTGTTCGCCCTGTTTGGCGTCTTCGGCGGCTTTGGCGGGCTTGAGCAGTGGCTCAACAGCCATCCTGAAGCGCAACAGGCGCTGCACCGCCCGATCCACGAAGGCAGTTGGGCCACACTTCTGCTGCTCGCCTTCGCCGCCGCCTTTTTGCTGCCGCGCCAGTTCCACATGACCTTTACCGAAAACCTCAATGAGAAGGCGCTGCGTACCGCCAGTTGGGCCTTTCCGCTTTTCCTGCTGCTGTTGAACCTGGCCATCCCGCCGATTCTCTGGGCGGGCAATGAGTTGCAGGTGGCGACCTCGCCGGACTTTTACGTCCTCGGCATCACCCTGCACCACGATGCGGTGCTGTTGCCGCTGCTCACCTTCATCGGCGGTATCTCCGCGGCAAGCGCCATGATCATCGTCACCACCCTGGCCCTGGCCGCCATGTGCATGAACCACCTGGTCCTGCCCGCCAGTTTTCCGCCCCGACTGGAGCCGGAGACCAATATCTACCGATGGCTGCTGTGGGGGCGGCGCATTCTCATCGCCCTTATCATCCTCGCCGGTTACGGCTTCTACCTGCTGCTGGAACATAATCAGGGTCTGGTCCAGTTGGGGCTTATCTCCTTTGTCGCCGTGGCGCAGTTCCTCCCGGGCATCATCGGACTGCTCTACTGGCGGCGCGCCACACGCATGGGGTTTATCACCGGCCTGCTCGGCGGCGGCACGGTTTGGCTCGTCACCCTGCTATTGCCGCTGCTGGAACGCTCCGGACTGTTGAGCACAGGTTTTGAGTCCGATGTAGGCATGTACGCCGATGATCCCTGGAGCAGCAGCACCTTCTGGTCGTTGGCAATCAACAGCGCTCTTTTTGTTTCCTTTTCTCTTCTGACCAAACCCAGCACCAAGGAGAGCGAGGTGGCCAACGCCTGCTGCAAAGAGAGCCTGGCCCCACCCAGAGGACGGCCTGTCGCCTCCAACCTGCAGGAGATCGAACAACAGTTAAGTCTGGTTACCGGTGAGAACATGGCCCGGCTTGAGGTTGACCGGGCATTAAGCGACTTGGGGCTGACCCACGCCGAGTTGCGCGGTACCGATCTGGGGCGTCTGCGGGAACGTATCGAGCGGAACCTCTCAGGCCTGGTCGGACCGCTGCTGGCACGGATGATCGTGGACGAGCGGCTGGAGCTCGACCCCGATGCGCGTAGCGCCCTGTCCGACTCGGTTCAGTTCATCGAGCAGCGCCTGGAACAGTCGCGGATGCAGCTGCGAGGTCTGGCCGCTGAGATGGATCAACTGCGACGCTACCATCGACAGGTGCTGCAGGATTTGCCGTTGGGTGTCTGTTCGGTGGGCGCGGAAAAACGGATTGTCAGCTGGAACAGTGCAATGCGCAATATTTCGGGACTGAGCCCGGAACAGGTCATGGGCCACCCGCTCTCCTCCCTGCCGACACCATGGGCAGGTCTGTTGAGCAGTTTTCTTAACTCCGACGAGCATCAGCTGCGCAAGGTCAAACTGAAACTCAACCAGGAAACCCGTGTGCTCAATCTGCACAAGTCGGCCATCGACGACCCGGCGGGCGCGCAATCCGGGATTGGAGGCGGAACGGTTATCCTGATCGAGGATTTGAGTGAACTGCACACCCTTGAGGCGGAATTGACCCACAGTGAACGACTCGCCTCCATCGGACGCCTGGCAGCCGGTGTGGCCCATGAGATCGGCAATCCGGTCACCGGAATCGCCTGTCTTGCCCAAAACCTGTTGCAGGACAAAGATGACCCGGCACTACTGCAGGAGAGTATGGAGCAGATCCTGGAGCAGACACGGCGCATCTCCAATATCGTTCAGTCGCTGGTCAACTTCAGTCACGGCGGCGCCATCCACGACTATAAACCGGTAGCTGTGGATATCTGTAACTGTATCGATGAAGCGGTGAGGCTGGTGCGGCTCAGTCATGCCGGCAAACAGCTGGGTTATCTCGTCAATTGTCCGGCAGGGTTGACCCTTGCCGCCGATCGGCAGCGTATGATTCAGGTCTTCGTCAACCTGTTGAGCAACGCCTGTGATGCTTCACAACCTGGAGACAACATCGTTATCGACGCAACGGTTCAAGGGAGATACGCCCTGATAACAGTGCATGATAACGGACAGGGTATCCCTGAAGAGTATCAGGAGAAGGTTTTCGAGCCCTTTTTCACCACCAAGGAGCCGGGACAAGGGACCGGACTCGGCCTGCCTTTGGTATACAGCATTATCCAGGAACACTCCGGCAATATCACGTTTGAAAGTAGCGGTCTGGGCACCCGCTTTTACATTCGGCTTCCGCTTGATGCCATAATTGAAACACCAATACAACGCGGGGAAGGGCAATGAATCGTGTGTTGATCATCGAAGATGAGACTATCATCCGCAGCTCCCTAAAACGCCTGCTGGAACGCAATGGCTACAGTGTTTCCGAGTCCGGCTCCGTGCCTGAGGCGCAGGAGCACTTCGACCTGGATGACTTTGATCTCATCATCGCCGACCTGCGGCTCCCCGGCCCACCCGGCACCGACGTTCTCCGACTGGTGGAACAGGTTCCGGTGCTTATCATGACCAGCTACGCCAGTGTGCGCTCAGCGGTGGAGGCGATGAAGCTGGGGGCGGTGGATTATGTTGCCAAGCCCTTCGACCATGACGAGCTACTGCTGACACTGGATCGGGTACTTAAACAGCGCAGCCTGGAACGGCAAAACCGCGCCCTCAAGTCCGACCTGTCGCACCATTATCCGGTCAGCGGTATGATTGGCGACAGCCCGAGGATGCGGGAGGTATTCGAGCGCATTCAGCGTGTCGCCCCCACCGACACCACCGTTTTGATCCTCGGTGAATCGGGTACCGGCAAAGAGTTGGTGGCACGGGCGGTACACGAGCAAAGTCTGCGCAGCAATGCCCCGCTTATCGCCGTTAACTGCGCCTCGATTCCGGACAACCTGATTGAGTCGGAGCTGTTCGGTCATGAGAAAGGCGCCTTCACCGGAGCTGTGGAAACTCATCAAGGACTGGTTGAAGCCGCACATGGAGGAAGCCTTTTTCTCGATGAAATCGGGGAACTCACAACGGAGGCTCAGGCGCGACTGCTTCGTGTGCTGCAAGAGGGTGAAATTCGCCGGGTCGGCGCGACCCGTTCACGCCGGGTTGACATCCGGCTCATCGCCGCCACTAACCGAGACCTCAAACAGCTGGTTGAACTGGGCGAGTTTCGCAGCGACCTCTATTTCCGGTTGCATGTCATGGAAATTGAAATCCCCCCGCTGCGGGAACGAGGCGGGGACATCAGAGTCCTGGCCAACCATTTACTGGAAAGAAGCTGCAAGCGCCTGAACCGGCCCCGCCTGCAGCTCAGCTCCGAGGCACTGGCCGCGCTCGATCATCACCCCTGGCCGGGAAATGTTCGGGAAATGGAGAACATGATTGAGCGGGCTGTCATTCTTGCTGACAGTGAAGTCATTACTGTTAAGACACTCGGTTTACAGAATCACAGCGATAGTGCGGGACAGATGGATAAAGAGGGGAGTCTGTCGCTTAATGAATACTTTATCCGTTTCGTCCTGGAGAATGAGCGAACAATGACCGAAACGGAGCTGGCCAAGCAGCTTGGGATCAGTCGCAAAACACTCTGGGAGCGACGGCAAAAACTCGGTATCCCAAGAAAACCTTAATACCATAGTCGTTTTTCAAAGCGCTCTCTGTCGAACGGATATCTACACACTCAAACATCACTCCGCCAGCATGTTGATATCTGTTTCTCCCTCATACAGATCCGCTTGGCGATATAACCTGGTCTTCTCATTTAGCACCTGGGAAAACGGTATCGGCGCACCGATGCCATACCCCTGTGCAAAATCCACCTTAGCCTTTTCCAACGCAAGTAAAACCGACTCGTCTTCGGCATACTCGCCGATGGTTTTCAAACCCATGATATGGCCGATTTCATTGATCGACTCCACCATCGCACGGTCTACCGGATCGCGGACCATGTCACGCACAAAGGCGCCGTCGATTTTGAGGTAATCTATGGGCATGCTCTTGAGATAACCAAAGGAGCTCAAACCGGCGCCAAAATCATCCAGCGCGAAACTACACCCCATACCGCGCAGAATACTGATAAAACGAGTGGCCCGGGAGAGGTTCGCCACGGCGGCTGTTTCCGTCACTTCAAAGTTGATATTTTCACATGGCACACCGGTCTCCTCGAAAAGGTCCACCACATATTCCAGGAAATGGTCATCAGTGATTGATTGACCGGAAAGATTGATGGCGCACTCTACCGGTGGAAAGGCCAAGTTACCCTGTGCATCACGCAACATCTCCAGGGTTTTGCGAATAACCCAGCGATCGACTGTCGGCATCAGGTTATAGCGTTCCGCCGCCGGAATAAATGCGCCCGGTGGAATCACTTTCCCCTGTTCGTCTTTCATACGCACCAGGATTTCATAATGGGATACGACACGATCACCGGCCACATGCGCAATGGGTTGGGCATACAATTCAAAGCTGTCGCTGTCAAAAGCCGATGAGAGCCGGTGCACCCACTGCATTTGACCATGATGCCGGGCAATCGCCTCATCATCCGGTTGATAGATATGCAGGCGGTTGCGGCCGCTATCCTTGGCGATGAAACAGGCGGCATCCGCCGCTGCGAGAACATAGGCCATATTGCCGCTGTTAGACTCAATCGGGACGACGCCTATGGAGATGCCCACCTCAAACGCCTTGTCATCCCAAATAAAACGAAAATCCCGAATGGCAAGCCTCAAATCTTCGGCGATCTCTTCGGCCTTGGATATCGGGCACTGCTCCAGCAGCAGGCCGAACTCATCGCCACCCAGTCGGGCGAGAATATCGGCATCACGGACCTTCTGATGAACCAGATTGGCGAGCTGTTGCAACAACTCATCGCCGGCTTTGTGACCGCAGGTATCGTTCACTACTTTGAACTGATCGAGGTCCATATACAGTAGTGCATGAACATCGCCCTTTTCGTAGGCGCTTTGGATGGCCTCCTCGACACGCTTCTCGAAGACGCGGCGGTTATACAGCCCGGTCAACATATCGTGACTGGCCTGATAACTCAGCTGACGGGCCATGCCCATCACCTCGGTAATATCATGTAAAACCAATACCGCCCCCACCATAAGACCGAAGTGATCGTGCATCGGCGCTACAGTGATTTTCAGATGATAATGGCCGCCATCGGTCTTTTTCAGCACCCCCTCCTCCGATCGGGCCGCCCCCGTATCTCGACTGAGGCAAAGCTGCACCTGATCTTCCAGTGGTTCACCGGTCTCCTCGTCCTTGAGCTGTAAAACCTCACGATAGTGCCGCTGTAGCGCCTGCTCGGAGGAAACCCCCAGGAGCGTCTCCGCCGACGGGTTGAGATACTGTACCTTTCCCGTCTCATCGGTAGTCAGTACTCCGTCACCGATCGACTGCAGAGTCACCAAAGCCAGCTCCTTTTCCTGGTGAAGCGCCTCGCGTGTCTGTTTCAGCTCGCTGATATCACGCATAGTCCCTTCGATGCCGATGGTGTGGCCGCTCTCATCGAGAATAAACTGGGCATTAGCGGAAACCCATACCCTATCCCCGTTTTTATGCAGCATCAGGATTTCATAGTTATGCAGTCGCCCCGCATGAAGGTGCAGGTCCTGGAGGAAGGACTGACCATGATTGGCAACCGCATAGAGCTCGGCAATACGCAGCCCCAGACACTCTTGTTGAGAGTAACCGAGAAGGTTTTCCACCGAACGGGACACCTGGGTAAGTCTGCCGGCGGGATCGGCGCGATAATAGGTATCCTGCATGTGATCCAGGATGCGGTTAAATTCACGCGTGGCGTTCTTGCTTTTCTTCTCGGCATTGATCCGGCCACTGATGTCGCACATTACACCCAGCATCCGCTCCGGCTGCCCCTCCTCATCGAGCAGAAGCTCTCCGGTATCGTGCAACACACGCAGACTGCCATCGGGTAGCAATACCCTAAACTCTCGGTCCAGTGAACTGTATTGTCTGAGCGCATCCTCCAGTGCACTGATATAGGGCTGCCTGTCCTCCCAGTAGATGCTCGACAAAACCACCTGTTTGGTTAGTTTCTTGCCTTGTTCGATCCCCAGCATCGCATAGGCTTCATTCGAGCAGATCAGTTCCCCACTGTGCAGGTCCAGCTCCCACCGCCCCAAATCTGCGATGTGCTGCGCATTGCCAAAATAGGAGTAATAGGCCTGCAGCTCCCGTTCGAGCCGATCATTATCCCGCTCAAGCCAAAGCGCCTGGAGTAACCCTCGATTAAATTGATGGTAAACAAACATCAGCATGCCGACATAGAGCAGCAGGCCGCTTCCAACCATGTAGTGCAGCACATCGTTCTCAGAAAAAAAGCGGACTACCACAGGAAGCGTTACCAGGGAGATAAACAGAAAACCCGCCAGACGTGTATGACGGTGGAAATAGAGACCTGCAGTGGCCACCGCAGCCACCACCATTAGCAAAAACGACTGAAACACGAACGAGTCGTCAGGCAAACTGACAAAACCCATCCCCACACCCCAAATGGCACCAGTCAGGGTGGTCAAAGCCAGTTGCAGGCGTAACCAAACCGGCGAGCTTTTTCGGATGCTTTTCGTTTGCGTATAGTAGAGAACAACGACGCCCCAAAAAGTCAACACAGCAAACAGTGTAAGTAGCCAATAGAGAAGACTTTTAGCGGCAACCTCCCCCTGCAAAACATAAGCCGCCGCTGCAGCGAGTATGATATGTAGAACGATCGCGGGTAGCGCAGAACGATATGTCCATGCTGTCTGCAGGCGACGTAACGCCCGCTGTTCCTTTTCAAGCACGTAAACTCCCCCGTTGGCAAAAATATGCTGCGACAGCGCCCCAAGACCACGAATCAGGCGTTCGTGTCATGAGAGCAGATTAATACAGGGAGAAGAAAGTTAGATTTCGGACTCCGGATTGGAGACCGCCCCACCTCTGTATGCTTTATTGCTTATTTATTCACATCAAGCTGATTAGACAAGACAGCCCTTACTATAGCAAGCTTTGCGCTTTGGCGAAAAATGTTATATGGGGCAAGTGTTCGCACAACAAAAAGGCCGGGGCTCGCCCGGCCTCGATTCACCACAAAACAGGTGTGACGAATGGGCTGCCCGGAGGTAAAGGCTTTATTAAGATACCTTGGCGAAGTCGAATCCGTTCTGCGCCCAGCCGATAACCCCGCCGCGCAAATTATAGACATTATCAAAACCGTTCTGTGCCAGATACGCTACAACCTGGCCTGAGCGGGCTCCGCTGCGGCAAATAAAGACAATCTGTTCGTCTTGATCAATCTCCGACAAACGGTTACCCAGCGAGGACATCGGAATCGGCTCTGCCCCGGGGATCGAGCCTTGGGCGATCTCCACCGGCTCGCGTACATCAATAATGCGGAATTTGCGCGCATCATCGCCAATCCACTCCAACAGTTCTTTAGGATCGATCTCTTTTATATTCGCGAAGAACATAAATTGACTCCGTTATTCATAAGCAAAACTTGTGCTTAGTATATTAGCGAATCCTTATATTTCAAGGGAAAAGTAGCCATTGCTTTACATTCGTTGACAGAATTTCGTTACGTTTCGTAACAACAAAGCGTTACCTAAAGTAACAGCAGATGGTTACAACGTTTTTATGCCTTTGTTTTACTTGGATTTATATTGTGGCATAGGGTTTGCTCTAGTGTACTAAATTGTGTGGATTGTGAGTATGAACACCCCGGCACTGACACAGGTCGTTGAGTTTCTCAGGCAGCACGCTCCGTTTGACCGGATGGCCGAGCCCCAGCTCGAGTTTCTGGCCAAACGGCTTCGTGTGGTTTTCCATGCAAAGGGCGAAATCATTACATCACCTGAGGATGGGCAAGCCTCCACCTTTCACATCATCAAGCAGGGCCGGGTTCGAGGTGAGCCACTGGAAGGGGATTCGCAAAACAGTTGGGAACTGGTAGCCGGGGAGTGCTTTCCAATCGGCGCACTACTGGCGCGCAGAGAGGTTCAAACTGTCGCGCACGCAGCCGAGGATACCTTCTGCTTTGAGCTGGAGCGAAGTGATTTCGACGCCTTGCTGCAAAAGAGCCCGGTCTTTCATGACTTCTGCACACGCCGTCTGGCCAGCCTTCTGGATAACGCCCTGCGCGACACGCAGGCCCGTAGCGCCACACGCATCGCCGAAGACACCTCATTAAACACCCCTGTCAGTCAACTTATCAAACGCCCGGCGATCCATTGCCTGCCGGATACACCGCTGCAAAATGCCCTGCAGACCATGCAACGCGAGCATGTCGGCAGCATGATCGTAACCGCTAACAATGAGCGGGTCGTTGGAATCTTTACCCTGCATGATCTGCTCCACAGGGTGACCTATAGCGATGGCGACTTGACGGTAGCCATCGGTGAAGTGATGACCACCGAACCGTTGACCCTGCCGGCGGAGGCCCTGGCCCATGAGGCGGCCCTGCTGATGGCCAGGCACGGGATCGGACACATCTGCATTGTCGAACGCGGTCGTTTGTTGGGAATGCTCTCGGAACGGGATATCTTCTCCCTGCAGCAGGTGGGGATCGCACGTCTTGGCCAGGCCATCAGTCGCGCCACTTCCATCAAGCAACTGGTGCCGCTGGGCCGTGACATCCATCGCCTGGTGGAGCAGATGCTCGCACAGGGCGCCTCGGTTGAACAGCTGACGCGGCTGATCGCCACACTCAATGACAATCTTACCCGACGCGTTATCAGGCTCATCCTGGATGAGCATGGCTCGGAACTCCCCTCCTTTACCTGGCTGGCCTTCGGCAGCGAGGGACGCAGTGAGCAGACACTCAAAACCGATCAGGACAACGGCATCCTGTTCCAATGCGAAGAAGCCGGTCAAAGCGAGGCTATCCGCAAGCAACTTCTGCCTGTGGCCAAAAAGATCAATGATGCCCTGGCCGAGTGCGGCTTCCCGCTCTGCCCCGGAAATATTATGGCCGGCAATCCGGAGTGCTGCCTCAGCCTGGATGAGTGGAAATCCCGTTTCACCCGCTGGATCGATCAGGGCACCCCGGAACACCTGCTAAAGGCCACCATCTTTTTCGATTTCCGTCCGCTTACCGGTAATAGCGAATTGGTGGAATCACTGCGCCGCTGGTTACTGGAACAAACCGAAAAAAACAGCCGCTTCCGTCATCAACTGGCGGAAAATGCACTGCATATCCGTCCGCCGCTTGGCCTGTTCGGCGAGTTCAAGCTCAGCCACGGCGGCGAACACGCCCATACGCTGGACCTGAAAGTCCAGGGCCTGACCCCTTTTGTCGATGCCGCCCGAATCATTGCGCTAGCCCATCGCATCGAGGAAACCAATACCGACAGTCGCCTGCGAAGTGCCATGGAAAAAGGCGCACTACGGCCGGGCGATGTCGCCGCCTGGAGCGAGGCCTACCACTTTATCCAGTTACTGCGCATGCGCACCCACCAGAGACAATCCCGTGAAGGCCGGGCGCTGTCCAACCGACTCGATCCGGACAGCCTGAATGAGCTGGATCGACGCATTCTCAAAGAGGCCTTTCGTCAGGGGCGCAAGCTGCAGAACAAGATCGCCCTGGAGTATCAGCTATGATCAACCGGGCGACTGACCGTTTTCTTATTGCACGACCGCAGCGACGGTCGGTATTTGAGGAAAACCCGTTCACCGGATGGACGGGCAGGCGCTCAGGAGAAGCGCCACAACAACAACTTTGTTCACTACAAGAGGAGAACGGCAATGCAACCGACAGGTAGCGCGGCAGAGTACTGGAAGGCGAACCTACGCCTTCTGGCTGGATGCCTTATTGTGTGGTTCGTGGTGTCCTACGGATTCGGCATCATTCTGGTCGAACCCTTGAATGCCATCATGATCGGCGGCTATCCGCTGGGGTTCTGGTTTGCCCAGCAAGGTTCGATCTACACCTTCGTGGCTCTGATCTTCTTCTACGCGTGGAAGATGGGGCAGCTCGATCGCAAATTCGGCTTCCAAGAAGACTAACGGGGGAATGATTTAATGGATCTTTCAACACTAACGTATATGGTCGTGGGGGCCACCTTCGCCCTCTATATCGGCATCGCCATCTGGGCGCGAGCCGGGACCACCGGCGAGTTCTACGTTGCCGGCAAGGGTGTCCACCCTATCGCCAACGGCATGGCCACCGGCGCCGACTGGATGTCCGCCGCCTCGTTCATCTCCATGGCGGGCCTTATCGCCTTTATGGGCTACGACGCCTCGGTCTACCTGATGGGCTGGACCGGCGGTTATGTGCTGCTGGCGATGCTGCTGGCGCCCTACCTGCGCAAGTTCGGCAAGTTCACCGTGCCGGAGTTCATCGGTGACCGCTACTACTCGCAGGCGGCGCGCATCGTGGCGGTTATCTGTCTTATCGTCGCCTCCATCACCTATGTAATCGGTCAGATGAAGGGGATCGGCGTAGCCTTCTCCCGCTTCCTCGAGACCAGCTACGAGGTGGGTCTGTTCTCCGGTATGGCCATCGTCTTCATCTACGCCGTACTCGGCGGCATGAAGGGGATCACCTATACCCAGATCGCCCAGTACGTGGTACTGATCTTCGCCTACACCGTACCGGCGATCTTCATCTCGCTGCAGATCACCGGCAACCCGATCCCGCAGCTGGGTCTGGGCGGCTCGGTCGAGGGTGGCGTGCACCTGCTGGCGACGCTCGACAAGGTGCTTGTGGACCTTGGTTTCAACGAGTACACCGCGATGAAGGGGACGACACTCAATGTGGCGTTGCTCACGCTGTCGCTGATGATCGGCACCGCCGGCCTGCCCCACGTTATCGTGCGTTTCTTCACCGTACCGAAGGTGTCCGATGCACGGAAATCCGCCGGTTGGGCGCTGGTATTCATCGCCATTCTCTACACCACCGCACCGGCCGTGGGCGCCATGTCCTTCTTCAACCTCATCAACACCGTGCAGCCTGATCTGCAGGCCAACGCCGAGACCGCGCTGCAGTACGATGAACGCCCCGAGTGGTTCGATAGTTGGGAGACCACCGGCCTGCTCACGCATGATGACAAGAACAACGATGGTCGTATCCAGTATCGCGCCTCCGCCGAGGAGAACGAGCTGACCGTCGACCGCGACATCATGGTGATGGCCAACCCCGAGATCGCCAATCTGCCCAACTGGGTCATCGCCCTGGTGGTTGCCGGTGGTCTTGCCGCCGCGCTCTCCACCGCGGCCGGCCTGCTGATGGCCATCTCCTCGGCCGTATCGCATGACCTGGTCAAGGGCGTGTTCAACCCGGGTATCAGCGAGAAGGGTGAACTGCTGACCGCACGAGTCTCGATGGCCGGCGCCATCGCCGTGGCCGGCTGGTTCGGTCTGCACCCGCCCGGCTTCGCCGCGCAGGTGGTGGCGCTGGCCTTCGGTCTGGCCGCCTCCTCCATCTTCCCGGCATTGATGATGGGTATCTTCTACAAGCGGATGAACAACGCCGGCGCCATCGCCGGGATGCTCTCCGGTCTGACCGCGACACTGGTCTACATCTTCTGGTTCAAGGGCTGGTTCTTCATCCCCGGTACCGAGATGGCCGCCAACACCGCCGAGAACTGGTTCATGGGCATCCAGCCCGAGTCCTTCGGTGCGGTCGGTGCGCTGATTAACTTCGTCGTGGCCATTGTGGTCTCCAAGGTCACCGCGGCACCGCCGGAGCATATCCAGCATCTGGTCGAAGACATTCGCGTTCCGAAAGGAGCCGGAGCGGCCGGCGGACACTAACCCCGGGGTGTCCATCGTGCCAATCCACCCCGCCGCCAGGCGGGGTATCAAACTCCTTGGCACATTGATGGCGGGGTGCACCGGCACCCTGCCTTTTTTATAAGAGCAAAGGCACAAGGTAAAAGGTTAAAGCCACTGTGGTGCGGAGAATTTTTTCCTTTGACCTTTCACCTTGGACCTTTCACTTTATCAAGCGCACTTCCAGGCAGTACCTGGCATAACAGCGTAGCTTTGTAGTACATAACGACAGTAACTAACGTGGTGCGGCAGCAGATGGATGTAGAACTGATTGAGATTCGTGATTTTCTTGCCGAACACCCACCGTTCGATCTGCTTCCGGACGAGGTGCTCGATACGCTACCCAAACGCCTGACCGTCCGCTACCTGCGCCGCGGCTCCGACTTTCCGCCAAAAACCGAGAAAAGCTCGGCGATAATAATCCGCATGGGTGCGGTGGAGTTGCGCGACAGCAACGGGGAGCTGCTAGAAAAGCTCGGCGAAGGGGAACTGTTTGCCGAGGCCTGCCCCGATAATGACGCTGCGCTTCCGGCTCGGGGGAGGTGCGTTGAAGACGCGCTACTTTATCTGCTCCCCTGCGAAGCGTTGCAGGCCCTGCGGGAACACCACCCCGACTTTAACCACCACTTTGAGCAGAGCCTTCGGCTTCGTCTGCAACACGCGATTCAGCAACTGCAGCAGGGGCAGGGAAATATCAGCAACCTGATGAACATCAAGGCCGGCGACCTGATCCGCCGCCCCCCCGTTACTGGCGAGCCTGAGCAAAGTATCCGCCAGGCGGCGCAAATCATGAGCGAAGCGCGCGTCTCTTCGCTCCTCATCATTCGGAACGAGCAGCTGCTCGGCATTGTCACCGACCGGGACCTGCGCCGGCGCTGTATCGCCGAGGGGGTGGAGACCGACCGGCCGGTCAGCACCATTATGGTTGGTGATATCATCACCTTTGAGATGGACGGCCCGGCATTTGAGGCCCTGTTGCTGATGACCCGCCGGCAGATACACCACCTGCCGCTGCTATCCCGAAATGGCGAATTACGTGGCGTGATCACCGCCAACGATCTATTGCACCAGCACAGCCTTAATACCGTCTCGATCGCCGGGAGGATCCGACGCTGTCTTAGCACCGAGGAGCTGGTGGAGACAAGCCGTGAGTTACCTGAGCTGCAACTCCAACTCATTCGTAGCGGCATGACCGCCCTGCAGATGAGCCATGCCCTCTCACCGGTTATCGACGCCATCAGCCGGCGCCTGATTAGCCTCGCCGAGGAGAGACTGGGTCCGCCACCCGTCCCTTATGTCTGGCTGGCCTGCGGCTCCCAGGCGCGACGCGAGCAGACCGCCTTTTCCGATCAGGACAACGCCCTGCTCATAGCCGATGAAATGCAGCCCGAAGACGATACCTGGTTTACCGAACTGGCCCGCTTTGTCAGCGACGGGCTGGCTCGCTGCGGCTTTGAGTACTGTCCGGGCGAGGTGATGGCCACCAACCCGAAATGGCGTCAACCGCTTAGGGTCTGGCGCCGCTACTTTGAAAAATGGGTCAACAGCCCCGAGCCGATGGCCCTGATGCATACCAGTATTTTTTTCGATATGCGCCCGCTCCATGGCGATGAGACCTTGTACCGGGCTTTGCGTGATGAGGTACTGCCGCAGTGTCGCAATAACACTATTTTCCTCGCCGCGATGGCGGCCAACGCCCTGAAACACCGCCCGCCTTTGGGCTTTTTCCGTCAGTTCGTGCTGGTGCATGACAAGGAGCACGACGACACCCTGGACATGAAACACCGCGGTGTGATCCCGGTGGTGGATCTGGC
>JAWOIT010000034.1:0-2592 GCA_046484535.1 Pseudomonadota bacterium
AAAGTGATCGCTCGTGGTAAGTCAGGATAAACCGGCGACACGGCCAATACCTGACGCCGTTTCGGTGGAGGCGTCACTACTATGGAGGTCACACACCCGGTAGGAGACGACCTGGCGAAGGCCGGCCAGCTCTCCCCCTTCAGCGATAGTGTCGTAGAGTAGATCGGGTTGCTCGATTTGAACACCCAGCAGATAATCGATGCCGAACAGCCTCCACTCCTCCAACCAGGGTATCTGGGGACCGTAGAGAACCCGGCGGGCCTCAGGGGCAAGCTCCAGTAGCCGGGGCAATGTCTTATCCGCGACAGCCTGGCCGTCGATAAAAAGCCAGTCGACTCTGTCGAGCACCGTCTCAGTCGCCGGATGAAGGGCGCCGTCACGACTTGGCAAATGGGTTACTTCCACCTGCGCACCAAGATGGGTAAAGGGATTATTCATCCCAATTACCGCCACTTTCCGGCCGCGGAGGCTCGGCACAAACCACTCCAGGGCGTTGTTCAGGGCGAAGCGGCCGCGAAACAGGGCACCCTCATGGTAGACCATGTCCGCCTCACCGTTAACCGCCGCATTGACGGCGGCAAGACCGATGCCGGCCTGTTGCCGGTCCCATTTTCGCAACCACAGCGAAAGTTCGGCGAGGGTGCGACCGGCCATTGGTGAATCAAACTCCCGCCCCCAGCCCTGCCCGGCTGTGGTTGCAGCGATACCATAGCCACCGGCCTGACAGAGGGTCCAATTCACTCCGACCAATAGCTGCTCAACCTCAACCTGGATGTTGGCATAGTCCAGCAGCAGTTCGTAAATGGCATCGCGTGCTGACATCCTCAGCTCCAGATATCCTCTGGCGCCAACAGTCGTTCCACAACGTGCTTTTCAGGTTTGGCCATCGTTTCCTCCTTTAGGCGGCAGCCGCTTCGTGGCTGTGGCAGTTCTTGGGGCAGACCCTGGAACAGGCCATACAACCGATACAGTCCATGGCGTCGGCAACAGCCATGACCATTGAGGTATCGTCATCGAAATCGTCATCGTCGTCATAGTCCTCGTCCATCTCGCGCTCTACCAGATCGAACACATTGCGCGGGCAGACCTTGAAACAACGGCCGCAACCGATACAGTTGGCCTGGTTAAGCCCGATGATGAACTGCGGCGTCCAACTCTCCCCACCCCGGGTCAGACCGGTTATTACATCACTCATCTTTTTTCCTCAAATAATCAAAATTATTCACCGCAATGGCGCTAAGGGCGCAAAGTAAAACGGGAAGTTTTCGCCCCCCCCCCCCGTGAGTTACCCAACAACCCGATTACAACAGAATGATGAGTAGGAATTTCTTTGCGTACTTTGCGCCTTTGCGGTCATCCCTTCGCCGCCTTGAGCTCGTTGTCAGCCTCTTCCCAGGCCCGGCACGCCTCGACGGTGGACTGGGTAAGTTCCGGCAGCTCGCGGTAGTCGGCGGGAATGCGCTCCTCGACCAGGTCATGCACCTTGCCGGCCCACTCGGTGGCGCGGCGTTTGAGTTTCCTGACCTTTTTTTCCAGGTCCTTCAGTTCCTCTTCAGTCATCGTTGTTCTCCTGATTTTCACATCTCCTGTAGGAGCGGCATCCTGCCGCGATGTTTTTCAATCGCGCCTGGAAGGCGCTCCTACACTACTGCCTATTAGAGCCCTGCAACGTTGGAGTGGTCCCCCACCAGCTCAAGCCTGTAGGAGCGGCATCCTGCCGCGATGTTTTTCAATCGCGCCTGGAAGGCGCTCCTACACTACTGCCTTTTAGAGCCCTGCAACGTTGGAGTGGTCACCCACCAGCTCCAGGGAGACGGAAAGATATTTATCCGCCTCATCCTTCATCTTGAAGAGGCTGGCAAAACCGAAACGGTGCACATCACGCAGTGAGCGGTCCAGCACAACCAGCTTGCCCACTGTAATCAGTACGCGGCCAAAGCCTTCATGAGTCAGGCTGACCAGCGGTACCGCCATCTTGCCGCACTCCTTTTCGATGAGGGTGGAGATGGCGTTGTAGAAAGCCTTGATACGGGCAATCACAATTTCATCAGGATCACCAATAACCGGGATCTCGCGCTTGCGCTCCTTGGTCATGACAAAAGGGTCGAGGATTTCCGCCTCACTCATTCCCTCGAAACTGTCATAGGTGTCGATGGCGCGCATCTGCTTGGCCATCTCCTGCATAAAATCGGTTCCCAGCACCGGATCGTTCAGATCAACCACGAGTTCACTCATCACCAACTCCTTAAATGTAATTTATAAAAACAATTCATTCGCACCAGCCCTCTTCCTCCATCTCATCAAAGCGCGTTTTGCTCTTCTCCTGTCGGAAAGACAGTGCCCGTGCCAACCATCCGCCGGGGCCGTTGACCAGCTCCTGCTGCAGCTCCTTGAGTGTGCCGTTAATCGAGGTGCCGTACTGCACCTTCAGCGGCTGAATGCCCAGCGACATCAGCTGACGCACCGCAGAGGGGCCGACCGCAAGGCAGTAGACCGCCAGGCATCCGTCCAGCACCACGAACTTCTCCAGCAGTTTGTTCTCATTACCGTCCTGGGCCAGGTCGCCGAACTCGAACACCTCGACCATGGAGA
>JAWOIT010000060.1:0-6190 GCA_046484535.1 Pseudomonadota bacterium
GTGCCACGACCGCTTTGACGCTCAGCCCCGATAGCGGCTACGGCATCGCTGGCGTGACAGGTTGTGATGGCACACTCAGCGGCAGCACCTACACCACGAGTGCCGTGACCGCCGACTGCACCGTCCAGGCCAGCTTCACCCTGAACACCTATACGGTGGACGCCACGGCAGGCACGGGTGGCAGCATCGGACCGGCCAATGCCACTGTCGATCACGGCGCCACTATGAACTTTTCCTTAACTCCCGATACCGGCTACAGCGCCGGCAGTGTCACCGGTTGCAATGGCAGCTTTTCGGGCAACACCTACACCACCGGCTCCGTGACCGCCAACTGTACGATCCAGGCCAGCTTCATTCTGAACACCTATACGGTGGATACGACGACAGGCACGGGGGGCAGTATCGGCCCCGCCAGCACCACGGTTAACCACGGTACCACCACCGACCTCACCCTAACCCCCGATACCGGTTACAGCATCGGCAGTGTGACGGGTTGCGGCGGCACCCTGACGGGCAGCACCTATACAACGGATGTCATCACTGCCAACTGTAGCGTCGCGGCCAGCTTCACCCTGAACACCTACACCGTAAACGCCTCAGCGGGCGCGAACGGCAGCATCGGCCCGGCCAGTGCCACTGTCAATCACGGCAGCACCACCAGCTTCACGGTGACCCCCAACAGCTTGTACCGCATCGCCAGTGTGACCGGCTGTGATGGTAGCCTGATAGGCAACACCTATACCACAGGTGCCGCGTCCGCCGACTGCACGGTAGTGGCAAGCTTTTCGCCACCGACCCTCACTCTGACACCGAAGAGCATTAAGACCTTCAGCTTCAGCTGGACGGACGTCTCGGGTGTGATCGGATACAAGCTGACGGAGAACCCGGACGGCGAATCGGGCTACACGGAGATCATCGGCCTCAGTGCCACCAGCCATGACCTTGAGGTGTCCCTGCCGGCGCGCATCAACGCCAGCTACATCCTGCGTGCCTGTGACTTCTACGCCTGCACAGATTCCGACGCCGTGTTCGTCAATGGCACGCTGGCCGAGGCTGTGGGTTACGTCAAGGCCTCCAACCCGAGCGGCGGTGATCGGTTCGGCAGTAGTGTCGCCTTTTCGGACGACGGTAACACCCTGGCGGTGGGCGCCAGGGACGCCGAGGCTGTCTATATCTTCACCCGTAGCGGTGTCATCTGGTCGCAGCAGGCCTACATCAAGGCCTCGAACACCGGGGCCGGTGACTGGTTTGGTGAAATCCTCGCGCTTTCGAGCGACGGAAATACCCTGGCGGTAGGGGCTCCTAACGAAGACAGTGACGCTATCGGCATCAATGGCGCACAGGGGGACACTTCGGTTGCCGAACAAAGCGGCGCGGTCTACCTCTTCACCCGCAGTGCCGGCACCTGGTCGCAACAGGCCTATATCAAGGCTTCCAACACCGGGTTTTTCGACTTTTTTGGCGACGCCCTCGCACTTTCGGGCGACGGCAACACCCTGGCAGTAGGGGCTTCTGAAGAGGACAGCAACGCCACCGGCATCGATGGTGAACAGGGGGACACCTCCGCCACATCCAGCGGCGCGGTCTACGTTTTCACCCGCAGCGGCGTCACCTGGTCGCAGCAGGCCTACGTCAAGGCCTCCAACACCGGTTCCGGCGACAAGTTTGGCAGCGGCGTCGCCATCTCGGACGATGGCAACACCCTGGCGGTGGGAGCGCGTGGCGAGGATAGCAACGCCACCGGCATCGATGGCGCACAGGGCAACGATTCTGCCACGGCCAGCGGCGCGGCCTTCGTTTTCACCCGCAGCGGCGCCACCTGGTCGCAGCAGGCCTACATCAAGGCCTCCAACACCGCCGCGTATGACCGGTTCGGTACGGCCATCGCGCTTGCAGGCGACGGTAACACCCTGGCGGTGGGGGCTCCCGATGAGGACAGCAGCGCCACCGGCATCAATGGCGCGCAGGGGGACAACTCGGCCACCGGCAGCGGCGCGACTTACCTCTACACCCGTAGCGGTGCTGTCTGGTCGCAGCAGGCCTACGTCAAGGCCTCGAACACCGAGGCCGGTGACTGGTTTGGAGAAATCCTCGCGCTCTCAGGCGACGGCAGCACCCTGGCGGTGGGGGTGGTGAACGAGGCTAGCAACGCCATCGGTATCGGTGGCGCCCAGGACGACAACTCGGCCACCAAGAGCGGCGCGGTCTACCTCTACTCCCACAACACCGGCAGCTGGTCCCAGCATGCCTACGTCAAGGCCTCCAACACCGGGGCGAACGACGAGTTCGGTACTGCCCTCGCGCTTTCGGACGACGGCAGGGCCCTGGCCATCGGGGCGCAGTTCGAGGACAGCAGCGCCCCTGGCATCGGTGGGGCGCAGGACAACAATTCGCTTAGTGGTAGTGGCGCGGTTTACCTCTACTGAGCGGGCTGGACGGCAAACAGTCTTCGCATGCGCCTGATGCCGGGCCGTTAAGCAACAACTTTCCTGGCTATCGGCAGGCTGAGACCAAAACCTGGTGATCGAATGATCGCCGGGTTTTTTTCGTATCCCGGCTATGCTCTCGGCCCTGTCCCCGCCTTTTCCCGAGCGATCCGGCTCCCTTGCCGAGTCACCTCTTCCCCCTGAAGTCACGCATGATCCCGAAGGGTCAATCCGGCCGTATCGCCACTTTTGCGGAAACCGGATAGCCGCACACCCGTTGCGTCCGTAACCTTCGGGGTTTTTCGGCTACAGAGGTATAGGGCAGATGTTGGCGGCAGCGATACCACACGAGTTCAGGGAAAGTAGACTTTCCGCTTCAGTTCAGCAGAACATATCCGGTGCCGGATTTCCCAGGCCGTTGCACAGGGTGAGCGCAGGTATCTCGCTGACACGGTCCTCCCAGGAACGACACCGTCATGGCGCAGGGAACTCGATGGACCGCGCTTGCCGTTCACTCATAGACCGCGCCCCCAACCGTGCGTCAGCGACCACCGCTCGCCCCGGATACCGTGCCGCGGCCGGATTCGCCGCCGCGGCGCTGTTGCTGGCGCTCAGTGCAGCGGCGCAGGCTGCCGAAACCGTTGTGTTCTCGGAGACCTTCGGTGTACTTGATACCGATCCGGTTCCGTATAATTGCAATCCGGACTTTCCTGCCGGCTGGAGTCGTTATAACGAGGACGGTCTGACCCCGGCGGCCGACCCCAAAGTGGACTGGGTCAACGCTGCCTGGGTGGTGCGTGAGAACTTTTTACATGACCCTCTGGAGTGTGCCGCCTTCTCCACCTCGTGGTACTCACCGGCCGCCGCCGCCGATGACTGGCTGGTCACACCGGCCATCACCATACCCGCCATCAATTCAAAGCTGCGCTTCCGGGCCGTGGCCCACGACCCCGACTATCCCGACGGCTACGAGGTCCGCTGGGCCACGACCAATAGCGTCGCGGCACTCTCCGCCAATCCCCCGCTGCTCACGGTCGCCGCAGAGAATGACTCGTGGACCAGCCACGAAATCGATCTCTCGGCCCTCGCCGGTCAAACCGTCTACCTCGCCTTTCGCAACCACTCCTATGACATGTTTCTGCTGGCGCTGGACGACATCGAGGTGGTAAGCGGTGTCGACTACGATGGGCGACTCCAGTCCGTGCGGCAGCCCCTCGCCGACCTGCTGCGTGTGCCACTAATCCAGGCTTCCCCCCTGCAGCTCGGTGCCACGGTGAGTAACAAGGGCGCCTTCGCAATCACCAACGCCGTGGTCACCGCCCACGTCAAGCTCGACGGCAGCGAGATTCACACGGCAACCGCGATGCCGATCGCCTACCTGGCCCCGGACGCCACGGCGGAGGTGACCATGGAGAGCTACACCCTCACCCAGGCCGGCGGCGTGACGGTGGAATATAGACTCGCCATCGCAGAAGCCGACGAGGATACCGGCAACAACGTGATGACCTCGCTGGATCTTGAGGTCACCGATGAGGAGCTGGGCGCCGACGATGGGGCAGCGACGGGCGAGGTAGGTTCCGGCTACGGCGGCAAGATCGGCGTTACCTACCACCTCAAGCAGGCCAGCTACCTGCGCGCCATTCGCTATTACACCACGGGTACCAGCACTGAACTGGCTGGTGACGGGATCGTGGGCGAGATCCGCTCCATGGCGGGCATACCGGGCAAGCCGGACGCACTGCTGGCACAGACGCAGCCCTATCTGGTCCCCAATCCGCCGGTCGCCGGCTTCGTCGATCTGCCCCTGGCCGAGCCGCTGCTGCTCGCGCCCGGCGACTACTATTTCGGACTGGTGGAACCGATCGCCGATGCGGACGAGAGTGACGCACTCGACCTTGGCCTCAGCGACAATATCTACCAGCCGGGGCGCAACTGGGTAGGGCTCTACGGGAATGATTGGACCCTTTTGGAATCCTTCACCACACGCAACTTCGAGCGTGCGGTGATGGTACGTGCGCTTTTCTTTGCCCACGTCGCCGACCTGAACGTAACCAAAAGCGCGCCGGCCTCGATTTTTTCAGGCCAGCCCCTCAGCTACACCATTGCGGTTGACAACGCCGGACCCGATCAGGCCGACGAGATCCTGATCACCGAGGCCCTGCCTGCCGGTACTACCTTTGCCAGCGCCTCGGGCAGCGGCTGGAGCTGCCTGCACAACGCCGGCATCGTCAGCTGCACACGCCCCACCCTAGCCGTCGGCAGCGCATCGCCCATCACTATCGATTTGACGACGCCGGCCAGCGGCACTCTGTCATCCACCACCACGCTGAGCAGCGGTTCGGTCGACCCCGACGGTGCGGCCACTGCCTCGGCAACGACCAGCATCTACTACTATGACGGCACCACCCAGTGTCTGCTCGCCAACTGCCAGACCGGTGTGAGTGCTGAGGGCAATCCCACCGTTTCACTCAATGCCACCGACCCTGAGAGCGGCCAGCCAATCACGCTGCAGACCGAGCAGCTGTCCGACGGTACCGTGCGCCACCGCCTCACGCTCTACGGCTCGCCCAATCTCATCACCGGCGCCGAAAGCCTGCTGCCCGGCACGGTCACCGTCATCGAGCCAGGCGATGCCGGCCTGCCGCACATCATCACCCGCGCCACCGCTGCCGACGGCACCGGCTATGAGATCACCGCCGGAGCTGATGGCCACACCGCCATGCGTCTCAGCAACACCGCCGGCCTCGTTACCAAAGTCGACTTACTCGCCCCCGGCGCCTGGACCACCCTCGACGCGCTAGGAGAACTGGTCACCACCTTCGCCATTGAGCGCGACGGCACAAGCTGGCGCGCCGTGGTCACCATCTCAGCCGACGGCAGCGGCACCAGCCACTTCGAGCAGTGGGACGAAACCGACCAGCAGTGGATGCCCTACAGCCGCACCATCGACCCTGTCGTCCCCTTCGCCCCGGGTTTCCACCTCGTAGTCGAGCCCGATGCGCTTACCGGGCTGAGACTCACCGTGCAAACCGCCGTCGCGCCGCTGCAACACTTCTAAACTGGAGGAAAACCGATGCACCGCCATTTTCACAAACAGTGCGCCACCGCCCTGCTTCTCCTGTCGCTGGCCGGCTGCGATTTTAGAGGCAGCAGTAATGTCAGCAGCAGTGATGCCAGCGACGTTCCGGTCATGGTGACAGGCCAATCCTACCCGGTGACTGACGGCAGCCGGGTGGTAAGCACCTCGCCGACAGCCGCGCAAGTGCAGATCACCCACGAACTAATCGGTCAGCAGCGCACCGTGACCCTTCTGCAGGGCAGCGCCGAACTGTATCCATAGAAAACGAGAGTCAGTGAGAAATTTTACCTTCCGAAAGCTTATTCCCCACTAACACTAATCCTAAACAGCCTCACTCCGCCTACATTTAGGTACCCATATATGGGTACCTATATTTGCCAACTATATCGCAACACTATCACGCCACTGTCAACATTCTGTCTGCCCGCGGAGGCTGGCCTAACGCAGCGGGATGACAACACGGTTTCAAACGGTTCTCCGTTTCAGGATCCTTCATTACCCGCTGACATCCTCACAAATCGTACATCATCGGCAATAACCAGGTGAGCGCCAGCCAGACAATCAGGGTCAGGGGAATGCCGACGCGCAGGAAATCGGTAAACCGGTAGCCCCCGGCATTCATTACCAGCAGATTGGTCTTGTAGGCCATGGGGGTGGCGTAGCTCATGTTGGCCCCGAACAGCAC
>JAWOIT010000103.1:0-21598 GCA_046484535.1 Pseudomonadota bacterium
GCTTCTGCCGCCAGCTCTTCTGCGGTCTTGCCAACGATGGTCTCGTCTTCCTCCTCGAGGATGCCGAACTCCATCAGCAGATCTTCGAGCTCATCCATGCTGGCAGGGGTCGGGATAACGAAATTCTGGTTTTCGATAACCTTCTTTGCCAGAGTGCGGTACTCGTCGGCCTGCTTGTGCTTGGGGTTATACTCGATAACAGTCATGCGGCGTATTTCCGCATGCTGTACTTCGTTGTCGCGGGGAACGAAGTGGATCATGGTAGTACCCAGCTTGGCAGCCAGGGCCTCGATGAGCTCGTCCTCACGGTCGGTGTTACGGCTGTTGCAGATAAGACCTGCCAGACGAACACCACCGGAATTGGCGTACTTCACGATACCCTTGGCGATGTTGTTGGCGGCGTACATGGCCATCATCTCGCCGGAGACAACAATGTAGATCTCCTGGGCCTTGTTCTCACGAATAGGCATGGCGAAGCCGCCGCAGACAACGTCACCCAGTACGTCGTAGAAGACGAAGTCGAGGTCTTCGTCGTAGGCGCCTTCCTCTTCCAGGAAATTGATGGCGGTGATTACACCGCGACCGGCGCAACCGACACCCGGCTCAGGACCACCGGACTCGACGCACTTGACGTCGCCGAAGCCAACGGACATGACATCTTCCAGCTCCAGGTCCTCGACCGAGCCGGCGTCGGCGGCCAAGTGCATCACTGTAGTCTGGGCTTTGGAGTGAAGGATAAGACGGGTGGAGTCGGCTTTCGGGTCACAGCCGACAATCATAACTTTCTTGCCCGCCTCGGCGAGCGCCGCGACGAGGTTCTGTGTGGTGGTGGACTTACCGATGCCACCTTTACCGTAAATCGCTGCTTGACGTAAAGACATGGTATTTTCTCCTTGCGTTGCGATAGTTGGACCGATGTCACTATCTCTTTTGCAGGGAGTGTGCCAAGGAGAAACGCAAGCCTTAACCCTCTGATTTTTATTGCTTAATTATATTTTCCTGAAATAATTATTAAGGTTTGAACTACGACAAACCCGCAACAGCTGTATGGATAACGACAAACAAGCCCTCTACCATTCAGGCCCGACACGGACCCTGCACCTCCGGTAAGTACGGTGCGCCTAACGGCACACCCTACAGCTGATGTAGGGTTTTGCCGAGCTTGCGAGGCGAACCGCCTCCCGTGTAAGAATAATCTCACCGCAAAGACGCAAAGGCCGCAAAGAGGATGAGAGTGAACACCCTGCGAAAAATTCCTTACGTAACTGACGCCCAATAACAATTACAGCCTATTTCATTTCCTTGACGCTCTTGGCGTCTTTGCGCCTTCACCTACATGGATGTTGGTGAGGAGCGTGAACAGGAAGTGGGAAGATGTAGGGTTTGCCGAGCTTGCGAGGCGAACCGCCTCCCGTGTAAGAATAATCTCACCGCAAAGACGCAAAGGCCGCAAAGAGGATGAGAGTGAACACCCTGCGAAAAATTTCTTACGTAACTGACGCCCAATAACGTATTACAGCCTATTTCATTTCCTTTGCGTTCTTGGCGTCTTTGCGATCTTCGCCTACAGGGATGTAAGTGAGTGGCGTGAGCAGGAAGTGGGAAGATGTAGGGTTTGCCGAGCTTGCGAGGCGAACCGCTTCTAGAGCAAGAATGATCTCACCGCAGACGCCGCCATGGATGGCGGTGGTAGACAATGCAGGGAGCACATTGTCCAGGCGCAAAGACGCAAAGGCTGACTGCTCAAGCACTTTGCGTTCTCTGCGTTAAAGTCTTTTTGTAGTTTTTGTAACAAAGGGTAATAATACCCCCCTACTGACTCTCACAAAATCAACACCTTACAAACCGGCCCGATAATTGCTCTGTTCCTTATTACATTCACCAACACCAGTGGGAAGAATTATGGAACAGCAACTCATCGACACGATTCAAGAAGGCCTGAAGGATGGCAGTATTATTCCTTACCTGGGCGCACAGGCGCTGACCGGTTCGGTCAATGCAGAGAGCGGCGACCCTATCCCGGCCGACAGCGATAGCCTGATCCTGGCGATGAACAATGGAAGTCCGATGGCGCCGAAGCTGATGTACGAATTTCCGCGCGCGGCGATGAACCAGGAATTGAAACGTGGCCGCAGCTTCATCACCCGTTTCCTCAACAAACTCTACGGTGAGACCGAGTGGACCCGCGCTCCGCTGCATGACTGGATTCAGTCCGTTAAACCGGCGTGCGTGATCGACATCAACCGCGACCTGCAGCTGCAGGCAAGCTACAGCGACACCCCGCACAACCTGATGATCGGCATCGCCCGCATAGGCGGCACCGACTTCCGCTACAAGCTCTACCATTACGACGGCAGCAGCTACAGCGAGATCACCAATGAAGAGGCGGACGCTTCCCTGCCACTGCTGTTAAAACCGATGGGCTCACCGCAACCCGAGGCCAACTACATCGCCTCGGATGCCGACTACGTCGACTACATCACCGAGCTGATGGGCGGCTTTGGCGTACCGAAATTCTTCAAGGAGTATCGGAAGGAGAAGAAATATCTACTGCTGGGCCTACGTCTGACCCGTGACACCGAGCGCATGGTGCTGGCGGACCTTACCTATGCCCGTGCCGGCGGCTGGGCGATCATTCCCAACGCTACTGACAAAGAGAAGCGTTTTTGCAAAAACAAGCTGGGCATCGAGGTTATCGATATGCCGTTGGCGGAGTTTATGAGCGCCTTCGGGGTCGAGATCCCGGAACCGGTGGAGGCATAAACGGCATGGCACACCAGTTTAAACCCTGCGTCAGCCGCACCGCCTGCACCGAGGGTGGCGAACGGTGCCGTGCATGTGGCCGTACCCATGAGGAGATCAATGCGGTGCGCAGCATCACCAATCAGGTCACCGACTTCATCCGGCAGATGGATTATGAAAACAGCGAAGAGTTTCTCGATTACCTCAAGAAAAAGATCGGGAAGAAGCTGAAAGCTATTTAGTGGTTATTCACGAGGCACAGCGGGGCTCAGTCCGCCATGGCTGTTTCCAGTTGTGCCTCAAGCTCTGACTCGGCGACTGTAAAGGGCAATATAGCCTGAACCGGACAGATATTACGCATCTTCTCCGCATGCTCCATCTCATCGGATGATGCCAGAATTATGACCGGTGTCCCGGGAGCAAACTTCTGCATGCTCATCAGGAAGACATCCAGGTTACTGATGTGCACACCACTGTAATTATTGCTAAACCCGTAGACGAAATCGGCTACCACGACATCCGGATTCTGCTTTTTCAACTGACTCACCGCCTTGCGGGTCGAGGTCAGTTGCACCTCCTCGAAGCCCAAGCGTGAAAAGAGTGGAGAAAAACTCGGATGCAGCGGCGATTCGATAATGGAGAAAAGGGTCGGCGAGTTCATGGTCATCACTTCTTGGTAAACAGGGCGATCGACTCAACATGGGCGGTGTGCGGGAACATATCCATCACCCCCGCCTTCTCCAGGGTATAGCCATGTTCATTTACCAGCAGGCCGGCATCCCGCGCCAGGGTGGCCGGATTGCAGGAGACATAGACGATACGTTTTACGCCCAGTTTGGCAATGTGTGGGATCGCCTCCATGGCGCCGTCCCGTGCCGGATCGAGCAACACCTTGTCGAACCCGCCCGACCACCAGGGCAGCGTCTCCACCTCCTTGGCCAGATCGGCGACATGGAACTCCACGTTGTCGATCTGATTGAGCCCGGCATTCTCCCGCGCCCGCTGCACCAGAATATCGAGCCCCTCGACGCCCACTACCTCACGGGCGCGCCGTGCCAGCGGCAGGGTGAAATTGCCGATGCCGCAGAAGAGATCGAGCACACGCTCATCCGCTTTCACCTCGAGCATATCGATGGCATAGGGAACCATCTTGCGGTTGATATCGGTGTTGACCTGGGTAAAACCGGTGGGAGTGAAGTTGAACTTCACCTCAAACTCGGGCAGCTCGTAGCTCAGTTGTGTTTTTTCCGGCCACAGTGGCTCCACCGTGTCGGGACCGCCGGGCTGAAGGAAGAAATGCATGTCATGCGACTTGGCGAAGGCGATCATCTTCTCCCTGTCGGGCTCGCTCAGTGGGTCTAGATTGCGAAACACCAGTGCAGTCTGGCTGTCGTCCACCGCCACCTCGATCTGGGCGATACGCGAGCACGCTTCCAATGAGCCGATAAGCTCGCTCAGTTCATCCAGGTGCTCGCCCACACTCGGGTGTAGCACCTCGCAGCGATGCATATCGACAATATAAGGGGCACGTTTTTCGCGAAAGCCGATCAGCACCCGCCCCTTCTTGGGCACGTTCCTCACCCCCATGCGCGCCTTGCGCCGATAGCCCCAATGCGGGCCTGTCAGCGGCGGCAGTACCTCGCCCGGCGAGACCTTGCCGATGCGCTCGAAGTTCTCCAGCAGCACCTCCTGTTTGGCCAGGATCTGCGCCCCGGCCTCCATATGCTGCAAGGCGCAGCCGCCACAGACACCGAACACGGCACATTTCGGTTCGACCCGCTCGGGGGCGGCCTTGTGGATCTCCCGGGCCACACCCACATCGTAGCTGCGCTTTTTCTCCACATAGAGAAAACTGACCTCTTCGCCCTTCAGCGCCCCCTCGACAAAGACCGTCTTGCCGTCGATGTGGGTCACGCCACGGCCGTCGTGGGAGAGGTCTTCAATAATAGCCCGGACCGGTTCGGTGGGGAGCTTGGGGCGCTTGCGTCGTCTTGCCATCGTAATTCCTGTAAAAACATCAGCCACAGAGGTCACAGAGAGCACAGGGAATGTTTCGTTCTATCCTCAGTGAGCTCTGTGTTCTCTGTGGCAAGAAAAATAAATTATTCAGCCGGGAAGACCCCGGTGGAGAGATAGCGATCGCCGCGATCGCAGATGATGGTGACAATCACGGCATTTTCCACCTGCTCGGAGAGTGTAAGGGCGGCGGCCACCGCACCGCCGGAGGAGATACCGCAAAAGATACCCTCTTCGGCCGCCAGCCGGCGGGTGGTGACCTCCGCCGCCTCCTGACCGATGTCGATCACCTGATCGACCCGGCTGGCCTCGAAGATGCTGGGCAGGTACTCCTTGGGCCAGCGGCGGATGCCGGGGATACTTGCCCCCTCCTCCGGCTGCACACCGACGATCTGCACCGCCGGATTGACCTCTTTGAGGTAGCGGGAGGTGCCCATGATGGTGCCGGTGGTACCCATGGCGCTGACGAAGTGGGTCACCGTACCCTGCGTACCGCGCCAGATCTCAGGGCCGGTGGTCTCGTAGTGGGCCAGTGGGTTATCCGGATTGGAGAACTGATCCAGCACCTTGCCTTTGCCCTCGGCCTGCATCTGCAGGGCCAGGTCGCGGGCGCCCTCCATGCTTTGCTCTTTGGTCACAAGGATAATCTCAGCCCCATAAGCGCGCATCGAGGCCCGGCGCTCTACACTCATGTTATCCGGCATGATCAGCACCATCTTGTAGCCCTTGATCGCCGCGGCCATGGCCAGGGCGATACCGGTATTGCCGGAGGTGGCCTCAATCAGCGTATCACCGGGCTTGATCTCGCCGCGCGCCTCGGCGTGCTGGATCATGGACATGGCCGGTCTATCCTTGACTGAACCGGCGGGATTGTTACCCTCCAGTTTAACCAGTATGGTATTACTGCTGTCACCCGGGAGCCGCTGGAGCCGTACCAGCGGCGTGTTGCCGACAAAGGCCTCGATGGTGGGAAATATCATGTTCAACCTAAATTCTGTAGCTGGCGGTTAGCATTTCAAATGAAACATTATACAATGGGCTTGTCACGAATGACGATTGCCGTTACTGTTTCAGAAAAGCAATAGATAGTACAGGAGAAATACAGGGATGAGTTCAGCTGAACGTATTGTCGACATCGATTTGGCACTGGAGCGGGCCGGAGGCAACGCCGATTTGGCACGCGAACTTTACCAGATGCTGCAAAAAGAGCTTCCGGTCTATCTGAGTAAAATACGCCGTCTTTACGAAACCGGCGATTTCGCCGCGCTGACCGAGACCATCCACAAACTCAACGGCTCCGCCACCTATTGTGGGGTTCCGCAGTTGAAAATAGCCTCCGACTCATTCGAGACAGACCTTAAGCGGGGTGAAAGCGATAAGTATGAAGCAGGTCTGACCCGGGTTTTGAGGGCGATATTGGAAGTGATGGAAAATCCCAAACTGCCGTTATAGCCCCATAGTAGGCAGATACCACTCAAGAGCAACGCCTGAATTGGCGTATTAGAAGCCAATTCAGGTGATGCTACACACTCAACTCAAGCGATATCGATAGCCGGGTCGGCGTAGACATCCTGAATGGCGTTGAGCAGCTCTATCCCCTCTGCTATCGGCTTCTGGAACGCCTTGCGCCCGGTGATCAGTCCCATACCGCCGGCGCGCTTGTTGATCACCGCCGTGCGAATCACCTGGTGCAAATCATCCTTGCCCGAGGGGCCGCCGGAGTTAATCATCCCCACCCGTCCCATGTAGCAATTGGCCACCTGGTAGCGCACCAGGTCGATGGGGTGTTCACTGGTCAGCTCCTCATAAACCTTGGGATGGGTCTTGCCAAATCCGATGGCGTTATAACCGCCGTTATTGGTCGCCTGCTTCTGCTTGATGATGTCGGCATTTATCGTTGCCGCCAGGTGGTTGCCCTGGCCGGTCAGGTCCGCACTGGTGTGGTAGTCGGTCCCCTCATGCTTAAAGGCGCTGTTGCGCAGATAGGCCCAGAGTACCGTCACCATCCCCAGTTCATGGGCATAGGCAAAGGCCTCGCTCACCTCCTGGATCTGACGGCGAGACTCCTGGGAACCAAAATAGATGGTGGCCCCCACCGCCACCGCGCCCAGCTCAAAGGCCTGATCCACGCTGCCGAATAAGGTCTGATCGTAAAAATTGGGGTAACTCAACAGTTCATTGTGATTGATCTTGGCGATAAAGGGGATTCGGTGGACATAACGCCGGGAGACCGAACCGAGCACACCGAGGGTCGATGCCACCGCGTTACAGCCCCCCTCCACCGCCATCTCACAGATGGTATTGGGGTCGAAAAAGGCCGGATTGGGGGCGAACGAGGCGCCGGCCGAGTGTTCCACCCCCTGATCCACGGGCAGTATGGAGAGATAGCCACTGCCGGCCAGCCGGCCGGTATTGAACAGCAACTGCATATTGCGCAGTACCGCAGGATGACGGTCCTTCTGCTCCATCACCCGACTGACATAATCCTCGCCCGGGTGATGGATCATGGACCTCGGGATTCCATGGCAGACGTGCCCGAGTAGATCTTCCGCCTCATCACCTAAAATCTCAAGGGTCGCACTCATTGCATACTCCTTATAAATTATAAATATTGTTCAATTAGTTACCTGGTATAGTTGAACTGGATTATAAGATTGATACACTTCTCAACTAAATAACGAATAACAACAGTGACTCTGACACATGCGCTTACTTATCGTGCTGTTTCTACTGACTCCAGGGCTTCTCGTTGCTTCCGTCGATGAAGAACAGGAACATGACAATGGCTCCCCGGCACTGACCTATCGCCTCTCGACCATCGCCGTTTTGCGTGAGCGCCCGAATGGGCGGATTGTCCGGATCTGGAACGAGAAAACAGCGTTCACATCTAATGTAGCAGACGGTGACTGGATTCGCGTTACCGGCTTTTTCCCCGATGGTACATGGCAACCCAGCCCGGAACCACTCTGGATCAACCGCCACTACGTCGAAACCTTCACACCGAAATATCGGCCCGCCCCCTCCAATCGCCCGCCGGGAGTATCGCGTTATGTGGAGATCGACAAATCGAATTTCGAATTAAAGGTTATTGAACAGAAACAGGATAGCGAAGAAGAAGTCATCTTCAAAACCGTTGTCGCCCTGGGAATGGACCGCTGCCTGCCGAAATCAAAGGGGGGGCGGTGTTACTACACCGAGCCGGGCGAGTACCAGGTACGCTGGAAGATCCACGACCCGAAAGGGATCGAGTGGTGTATCCCCAAGAGTATGGAAAAGGAGTACGCCGGGGCGATCGCCCGCGGTGAGCGCTGCTATCGGGGCGCGATCGGCAGTTATGCCCTTAACATCGGCAAGACCTACGCCATCCACGGCACCAGCAACCCCGCCAGCCTCGGCAAACGGGTCTCCCACGGCTGCATCCGCACGGCCAACAGCGCGGTGGAACAGATCTTCAAACTGATGGATGAAGGCGACAAGGTCTATATCGTCGAATAGTTCGCCCCGTCAATTACAGGTTCTCAACCGCAAAGGCGCAGAGGCGCAAAGGCTCACTGCTCAAGTGTGCGATGGTGATCACCTTCTCCTGGAAGTATGTAGGGTGCCGCCGCCAGGCGTGCCGTCAATCTCTATCGCCAAACACGGTTCGCCTCGCACAGCTCGGCAAACCCTACGGCTTGTAGGGTGCCGCCGCCAGGCGCACCGTCAATCTCTATCATCTGGTCCGGTTCGCCTCGCACAGCTCTGCAAACCCTACGGCCTGTAGGGTGCCGCCGCCAGGCGCACCGTCAATCTCTATCATCTGGTCCGGTTCGCCTCGCACAGCTCGGCAAACCCTACGCTTTGTAGGGTGCCGCCGTCAGGCGCACCGTCAATTACTACCACCAAACACGGTTCGCCTCGCGCAGCTCGGTAAACCCTACGACCTGTAGGGTGCCGCCGTTAGGCGCACCGTAAATCTCTATCATCTGGCCCGGTTCGCCTCGCACAGCTCGGCAAACCCTACGCTTTGTAGGGTGCCGCCGCCAGGCGCACCGTCATCAAACAGATACGCTGCCACTTCACGCTCTCATGTATCTTGCAGCTACCTCAACTACCCAGCGCCGCCTTCACATAGACATCGAAACGGTGTTTCTTGCTGGTAATACTCGTGGTCGGCTTCATCTGCGCCAGGTGTGGCGCATAATCGGGCCGCTTGACCACCACCCGCTTCAGGGCGATACGCAGCGCCGCCGGCAATAACCCATCTGCATCCTCATCCTGGCCGAGCAGCTCCTGCAACAGGCGCATCTCCTTTTTCACCTGTGCGCTCTTGCGCCGGTGGGGAAACATCGGGTCCAGATAGACGACATCGGGAAAATCCGATTCAGCCAAGGCATTCATCCAGGTAGCCGCATCGGCATGAACTAGTGTGAGGCGCTGCGACACCCACTCCCCGATCTCTTCATCCCGGCGGGCGCGTTCCAGGCCGTCCTCCAGCAGCGCCGCCACGATTGCAGAGCGTTCGATAAGGGTGACTCGGCAGCCGAGTGAAGCCAGCACAAAGGCATCCCGCCCCAGGCCACCTGTGGCATCGACCACCTCCGGGTTGGCCCCGCCCTTGAGACCCACCGCCTTGGCAATGGCCTGTCCCCTGCCCCCGCCGAAGCGGCGTCGGTGCCCGACCGCGCCGGCGACAAAATCCACATAGACCGGCCCGGAACCCCTGTCTGCAAGAGAGACCAACTGAAGACGCTCCGGAGTCAACTGTAACTGGAATGCCGTTGCCGGTCCGGTGAGCCCCCAGCGCTCGGCAAGGGCTTTCGCCTCCTCTTCCCTGGTCGAATCCAGTGCAACGACAAACGGTTCAGAAGGATTCAATGGCATTACGCGTTTAGCTGGAAGAGGAAGGAAACGGCAATCACCGCCGCGATAATAGCGGCCAGGTCCGCGGTCAACGCGGTCCACAGGGCGTGGCGGATCCGCTTGATCTGCACCGCACCGAAATAGACCGCCAGCACGTAGAAGGTGGTTTCGGTCGACCCCTGCAGGGTGGAGACCAGATAGCCGGTATAGCTGTCGGACCCGATCGCCGGATCATTGATCACCGAGGCGACCACCCCATAGGCCCCGGACCCCGACAACGGCCGCAGCAGCGCCATGGGCAAGGCCTCGGCAGGCATCCCCAGCGGTTCGGTCCAACGGCCGATGGCCTGAACCAGGATCTCCAGCGCACCGCTGGCGCGGAACATCCCCACCGCCACCAGAATGGCCACCAGATAAGGGATGATTCGAAGCGCCACCTGAAAGCCATCTTTGGCCCCCTCGACAAAGGTTTCGTAGACGGGGACGCGGCGCCAGACACCGAAGGCCAGAAAGCCCAGCATCAGCGCGGGCAGGATCCACGGCGCTATCACCTTGCCGTAAAGCACGGTCACCGGGATCAGCGCCAGCAGCAGACCCAGGGCGAAAAACGACACCCACAGCGGATATTCACCATGATGCTCGATGGCTTCGTCGCCAGTCGCGGCGTTGTCATTGGGGTTTATCGAGGAAGCGGCATCCCCCACAGGAAAAAAGCGCCGGTAGACCAAGGCGGCGATGATGGCGACCACCGTGGAACAGGCGGTGGCGAAGAGCGTGGTCGGCAGAATGCCGGCAGGATCGGCCGAGCCGGCCGAGGCCCGCAGGGCGATGATGCCGGTCGGCAAAAGGGTAATACTGGATGTATTGATCGCCAGGAACAGCACCATGGAATTGGTGGCGGTCCCCTTGTGCTTATTGAGGGTATCGAGCTCCTGCATCGCCCGGATGCCGAAGGGTGTGGCGGCATTACCCAGGCCCAGGGCGTTGGCGGAGATGTTGAGGATCATCGCACCCATCGCCGGATGCTCGGCGGGAACATCGGGAAACAGGCGAACCATCAGCGGTCGTATCAGGCGGGCCAGGATAGTCAGCATTCCGCCCGCCTCGGCCACCTTCATCAAGCCCAGAAACAGGGTCATCACCCCGACCAGGCCGATTGCCAGCTCCACCGCACCGGAGGCGGACTCCACCATCGCGCTGGAGAGGGCGTGCATCGGTGTGGCATCACCACTCGACACGCCCAATTGCCGCCAGGCGGCCACGACGAAGGCGCTAAGCACAATGACAAAAAAGATGACGTTCAACGGCCGTGCCCCTTACCCAAGTTGATTATTTGGGACGTTATCCTATCACAGGGGGCATAAAGTCTACGTTCAAAGTTGAATGGTAACTACTCGCTCTGTGAAGCCAACCGCAGACGCCGCCATGGATGGCGGTGGTAGACAATGCAGGGAGCACATTGTCCAGGCGCGGAGACGCAAAGACTTCTTCACAGGACTCTGTACCACATCATCCAGATCTCTACCGGCGGTTGACCCGTTCTCGCGCGGGGTAGTCAAAGCGGTTCGCCTCGCAAGCTCGGCAAACCCTACATCTACATGCCCCACCTAAAAAAGATGATCTGCGCAAAGTAGTTACGTTGAACAAGGTATGCACTTTACCTTTACTTGTCTCCCCCACCCTCCGGCGCTATGGTGTGTTAAGGAGAATAAAGAGAACGGGGAGTTCGCATGACACGCCGCATGATTACCCTGGATGGCAACGAGGCCGCCGCCCGCATCGCCCACCTGTGCAATGAGGTGGTCGCCATCTACCCCATCACCCCCGCCTCACCCATGGGTGAACACGCCGATGCCTGGTCATCCCTGGGCAAAAAGAACCTCTGGGGCAGCGTACCGCAAATCGTGGAGATGCAGAGTGAAGGCGGCGCCGCCGGCGCCATTCACGGCGCCCTGCAAAGCGGTGCCCTGACCACCACCTTCACCGCCTCCCAGGGGTTGCTCTTGATGCTGCCCAATATGTACAAAATCGCCGGTGAGCTGAGCCCGACGGTCTTTCATATCGCCGCACGCTCCGTTGCCGCCCAGGCGCTCTCCATTTTCGGCGATCACAGCGATGTGATGGCCGCACGGGTCACCGGCTTTGGCATGCTCTTCGCCAACTCGGTGCAAGAGGTGATGGACATGGCGCTAATCGCCCAGGCGGCCACGCTGAAGAGTCGGGTGCCGATGCTCCATGTTTTCGATGGTTTTCGCACCTCTCACGAGATCGACAAAATCGAGGAGGTGGACGAGGCGACCGTCCGGGCGATGATCGACGATGAGCTGATCGCCGCCCACCGCAAGCGTGCGCTCAACCCGGAACACCCGGTCATCCGCGGCACCTCCCAGAACCCGGATGTCTTCTTTCAGGCACGGGAGAGCGTCACCCCCTATTACGAAGCCATGCCGGGGATCGTGCAGGCGTGCATGGACCGTTTCGCCGAGCTGACCGGACGCCGCTATCGCCTCTATGACTACTTTGGCGCGGAAGAGGCCGAGCGGGTGATCGTGATGATGGGCTCCGGCGCCGAAACCGTGCACGAGACCGTCGCCCACCTCAATGAACAGGGCGAGAAAGTCGGCCTGCTCAAGGTCCGTCTCTACCGGCCCTTCGACGCCGATACCCTCGTTCACGCCTTGCCCGCCTCGGTGCGCGCCATCGCCGTCCTGGACCGCACCAAGGAGCCGGGCAGCGACGGCGAACCGCTCTATAAGGATGTGCTCGGCGCACTGGCCCAGTGTGTCGCCACCGGAACCGCCCCCTGTGTGGGAATGCCGCGTATTATCGGCGGCCGCTACGGCCTCTCCTCCAAGGAGTTCACCCCGGGGATGGTCAAAGGCGTATTCGATGAACTGAGCAAGACGCAGCCGAAGAACAACTTCACCATCGGTATCCAGGATGATGTGAGCAACAGCAGCCTGCCCTGGGATCCCGGCTTCCGTACCGATGCGGGGAAAAAGACGACCGCCGCCCTCTTCTACGGTCTTGGCTCCGACGGCACGGTGAGCGCCAACAAAAACTCGATCAAAATCATCGGTGACTGCACCGAGCTCTACGCCCAGGGCTACTTTGTCTACGATTCGAAAAAATCCGGTGCGGTCACCGTCTCCCATCTGCGCTTCGGTCCCGAGCCGATCCGCTCCACCTATCTCATCGGCGATAACGAGGCCGGTTTCATCGGCTGCCATCAGAGCGTCTTCCTCGAGCGCTACGACATGCTCGACAAGGCCGCCGACGGCGCCGTCTTTCTGCTCAACACCACCGCCCCGGCGGACAAGGCGTGGGACACCCTGCCGCGCAAGATGCAGCAGCAGATGATCGACAAACAGATTAAATTCTATGTCATCGACGCCTATCAGGTGGCCGATGAGAGCGGCATGGGTCGGCGCATCAACACCATCATGCAGACCTGTTTCTTCGCAATCTCCGGCATCCTGCCCCGGGATGAGGCGATTCGTTCGATCAAAGACGCGGTGGAGAAGACCTACGGCAAAAAGGGCAAAACCCTGGTGGAGATGAACTTCCGCGCCATCGACGCCAGCCTGGCCAACCTGCATCAGGTCGCCATTCCGGGCGATGCCACCAGCGACTTCGAAAAATCGCCGGCGGTGCCGGCTGACGCCCCCGAGTTCGTGCACAAGGTCACCGCCGAGATCATCGCCGGTCGCGGCGACGCCCTGCCGGTGAGTCTGCTGCCCGCCGACGGCACCTACCCCAGCGGCACCACCCAGTATGAAAAACGCAACATCGCACTGGAGATCCCGGAGTGGGACGAGGAGCTTTGCATCCACTGCGGCAAGTGCCCGTTTGTCTGCCCGCATGGAGTGATCCGCAGCAAGGTCTTCGATCCGGAACTGGCCAGGGACGCCCCGGAAACCTTCAAGCATGTGCCGGTCAAGGGCAAGGAGTTTCCCGAGGGCTGGCACATCAGCTACCAGGTCTCCCCCGAGGACTGCACCGGCTGCACCCTCTGCGTTGATATCTGCCCGGCCAAGGACAAGAAAAACCCGGGGCGGCGCGCCCTCAATATGGTGCCGCAGCCGCCAGTGCGCGAGCAGGAGAGCCGCAACTGGGAGTTCTTCCTCAGCCTGCCCGAGTTCGACCGGCGCAAATTGCGGCCCAACGTGATCAAGGAGGCCATGATCACCCAGCCCCTGTTCGAGTTCTCCGGCGCCTGCGCCGGTTGCGGTGAGACGCCCTATCTCAAACTGGCCAGCCAGCTGTTCGGTGATCGGATGATGGTCGCCAACGCCACCGGCTGCTCCTCCATCTACGGCGGCAACCTGCCCACCACCCCCTGGGCGAAAAACGCCGATGGCCGCGGCCCGGCCTGGAACAATTCACTGTTTGAGGACAATGCCGAGTTCGGTCTTGGCATGCGCGTGGCGGTGGACAAACAGCAACAACTCGCCGCGGAGCTGGTCGAGGCGCTGAAAAGCGACATCGGTGAGGAACAGGCCGAGGCCTTGCTCCATGCCGAGCAGAACAGCGAAGCGGGTATCTACGACCAGCGGGAACGGGTCGCCGAGCTGATGTCCATCCTAAAGAACATCGATAAACCCGAGGCGCGAAGACTGGAGAGCATCACCGATTACCTGGTGAAAAAGAGCGTCTGGATCGTCGGCGGCGACGGCTGGGCCTACGACATCGGTTTCGGCGGCCTGGACCACGTGCTCGCCTCCGGCCGCAACGTCAACATCCTGGTGCTCGACACCGAGGTCTACTCCAACACCGGCGGCCAGACCTCCAAGGCCACACCGCGCGGGGCGGTAGCCAAGTTCTCGGCCGGCGGCAAGCCCACGGCGAAGAAGGACCTGGCGATGATCGCCATGAGCTACGAAAACGTCTATGTGGCCCAGGTCGCCTACGGCGCCAAGGACATTCAGACCCTGCGCGCCTTCCTTGAGGCGGAATCCTATGACGGTCCTTCGATCATCATCGCCTACGCCCCCTGTATCGCCTGGGGCAATGATCTGGCCCACAACCACGAGATGCAGGACCTGGCGGTGCGCAGCGGCCACTGGCCCCTGCTGAGATATGATCCGAGACGGCTCGACCTGGGAGAAAATCCGCTCCTGCTCGACTCCAAGGCGCCGTCCATCGGCTACCGGGACTTCGTCTCCAGCGAGACCCGCTTCAACATGCTCTGGCGCAGCCACCCGGACAGCGCCGAGAAGTTCCTGCACGACTCGCAGGAGGAAGCGATCGCCCATTACCACCACTACGAACAGCTGGCCTCACTGAGCTACGAAAAACCGGAAACCGGGGAGGACAAGAAGTCATGAGCGTCGACCTGCGCACCCACTATCTCGGCCTGGAACTGAAGAACCCGCTCGTCCCCTCCGCCTCCCCGCTCAGCCGCGGCATGGACACTGCCCGTGCGCTGGAGGATGCCGGTGCTTCCGCCCTGGTGATGTACTCCCTGTTCGAGGAAGAACTCAACGAACAGATGCATCAGGCGGCCTTTCTCGAGCATCAGGAGGTCGGCTACAGCGAGGCGGATAGCTTTTTACCGGTGCAGGCCGAACCGGGCAACGGCCTGGACGATTATCTGGAGCAGTTGCAGCGCCTCAAGCAGGCCCTGTCGATCCCGGTGATCGCCAGCCTCAACGGCGTCTCCCTCGATGGCTGGGTGGAAAACGGCAAGCTGCTGGCCGAGGCCGGTGCGGATGCGCTGGAGCTCAACGCCTATTATGTCGCCGCCGATCCGACCGCCAGCGCAAGCGAGATTGAAGAGCGTTACATCACCCTTTTGTCGGAACTGCGCAAAGCGGTATCGATCCCCATCACCGTCAAGCTCTCCCCCTTCTTCAGTGCACTCGGCCATTTCGTCACCCGGCTGGAAGCCGCAGGCGCCAACGGCATCTCCCTGTTCAACCGCTTCTACCAGCCCGACATCGACATCGACAGCCTGCGCGTCAGTCCCACTCTTCACCTTTCAAACCCCGGCGACAACCTGCCGGCGATGCGCTGGCTTGGCCTGTTGCATGGACGGGTCGATCTCTCCATGGCCGCCACCGGCGGCATCCACAGCGCTGAGGATGCCGTTAAAATGCTGCTCGCAGGCGCCGACATCACCCACCTCTGCAGCGCCCTGCTGTTGCACGGCCCGAAGAAATTGCAGGAGATCCTCAACGGTATCGATGCATGGCTGGAAGAGAGCCCCTACGACTCGCTGGAAGAGATCAAAGGTGTGCTCTCACAACATCACACCAAGGACCCTGCCGATTATGAACGGGCCAGTTATGTTCGGATGCTGGATAGCTACAAGATCAATCCGGCGGCGTGGGATTGAATACAGTTCACCGCAAATTCACCTTCCTCAAAGCGGTAAAAGCCTCAATAATTCAAGTACACAAAAAATAATAAATTATCAATAACCTCCTTCTGCTCACGGGATAGATGCAATTGATACACCGAAGTGAGTACTCTTGTAATGTCTTACTGCAGAGCCATCTCATGCCTGTACAAGTTCAGGGATTGAATCGACAACGCCGTCCCTGCCGTGGAATAATAAATTCAAGCCCACAGCAGATGCGATACAGGTGAGGGAAAACCACCGTGTTACTGATACCCATTCATAGAAAAATCGATTGGTCGAACCCACCGGTTTTTACGTTTCTACTGATTTTGACAAACATCCTGATTTTCTCCCTTTTTCAGCTGGATGACGGGCAGGAAGTGGATGAGGCTATTGCCTATTATGAGAAATCCGGTTTAGCTGAAATCGAGCTGGATGCTGCGATAAATTATGCCGAACGCGCGAATGACCAAGAGCTTAGCCGGCACCTGCAACAAGTCTCACCTCGGGATTTCCCTTACTGGGTTTTCCTGCTGCAAACGAATACAGAATTTATGCGAGCACTGCAGCGCGGAGAGATAATAGCTCCGGATGCAGAGGTGTATGAAGAGTGGCTGAGAAAGCGTGAAAATTTCACGCGACTCTATGAATCGATCACCTATGTAAGTTATGGCCTGCGAACGGCCGAACCCTCTATCCTCACCCTATTCAGTCATATGTTTCTGCATGCCGGATTCTGGCACCTGTTCGGCAACATGCTCTTTCTGTTTGCCGTCGGCTTTCTGGTGGAAGAGACCATGGATCGAAAGAGCTATCTAATAAGCTACCTACTAACCGGACTCGGTTCTGCCGGATTCGATATTCTCTTTCGTGGGGACTCACTGCTACCCGGCATCGGTGCCTCGGGGGCAATTTCCGGACTGATGGGGATATATGCCGTACTCTATGGCATGAAACGGATACGTTTTTTCTATTATATTGGAGTGTATTTCGACTATATAAGCCTGCCGGCGATCCTGTTGCTCCCTCTTTGGATCGGCAATGAGTTAGTGCAAATGCAGCTCTATCCGGAAAGTAATGTAAACTTTCTTGCTCATCTTGGGGGGCTGTGCAGCGGGGCACTGATCGCCATTATTATCAGAAAGAAACTACCTAGTTTCAGCCTTTCTCATATGGAGGAGGAAGAGAAACAAACCCGTTCCGAAAAGGAACTGGAGCGGGTGCGTGAGCTCATGGCCGAAATGCGACCGGATAGAGCCCTGCCTATCTTGCGACGGTTGCATCAGGAACTGCCGGAAAATCGCGAGATACTGACTCGATACTATGAATGCTGTCGCGTAAAACCGGCAAATGACGAATACCATGGACTGGCGCACGAAATCTTCTTGCTTACTGATAACGATACAGCGACGGATCTCCTGATTCTGGAAACCTTTAACGAATACCTGAAACTGGCACGCCCGTCAGTCCGTATGACACCCCGGGTGGTCTGCCAGTTGGCCAGGCGGTTTATCCGACAAAAGGCCATGGGAGAGTCCGAGCGGCTGGTACGCATTATTCTGGAAAAGAATCTACAGTGCCCTAAGAGCAGGTATCTGTTGCAGAGCTTTATCCAGCTATTGGAGGAACAGGGACGTACGGAAGAGAGACAACACTATTTGAAGCAGCTTAACATGTACGTTAGGGCCTAACCGCTAGTCACACCCTTTCTAACTTTGTCAACAGTCCCATGTATTGCTTGATCTGCGGTGTTAGCGCCGTATCGGGAAAACCCTTTAGCAGAAAGGCGAGGATATTCCTGGCCAGATCATCACGCTGCAAATCTTCACTCAATAGCTTAGCCAACTCCAGGTAAAGCTCTGGGGTATGCGGATCGTTGGGGAAGCGCTTGTGAAATCCCTGGCCAAGCAAGACTGCCTGTTTGCTCTTACCACGATGTCGCAGCACCTTCATTACCGGTAAGTAATCTCCAGGGGAACCGGGTACAAACGGTGCCCCCCGTTCATGACTATCCAGATAGACAGACGCGGCATCATCAAGGCGGCCCTTTGCCACAAGCAGACTGAAGTAGTGAGGTACATAATCCTTGAGGCGTTCGTCCTGACCGTTACTTAACAGAAAGACATACACCTTGCGCCGCAGTTCGACGTCTTCAGGGTGTGCCTTGATTAGTGAAGAGTACTCAGCCAGCGCCGCATCAATTTTTCCCTCTTCGATGAAGCGCTCAAGCAATGGGGTACTATGCTCGGAGCGCGACTCAGGTTCGTCATCCTGTGTGCCAAAAGTCTCGAAACCCAACTCATCACGGTATTGCAAAACCACATAGCCCATCAGGTGGAAAATAACGACCATAAAGTAGGTCTCTACAGCCATCTCAAACGGATACATGTACTGGCCAGGTATACGGGAACCGATAATTGCGCCAAATTCCCACTGCACGAATTCGAACAATATTAGAAAGAGGAACATAATCATGTAGGGCCATCCGATGCGCTTGGCGATGCTAAACCAGTAGAAAGGATTGAGAGCTGGGCCCATATCTTCAGTGATGACCAGGGAGATAATAAGCGCAGGAAGAAACAGAAAGGCAGCCACTATTAAGGGTAGCACCAGAACCCAGGGGACAACATCGAGCAGATATGCGAAAACATGGAAATAGCACAGATAGACCACTAAAAGCTTAAAAGTCAGTTCCAGGTTTTCATTAATCACCTCCGGACTCAGCCTGGGCGGCGTCAGTTCTCCGTCAACGGTATGCTGTAGTGCCTCAGAGGCATATTTGATAATCACCGCATAGAAGACGAAACCAATCAGCGGCCAAATAAGAAAATAGCTGACAACGAACAGTACCCCGGCAAGGATTAACGGGTATGGATGGAGTCCATAGAGAAAGAACTTTGGGATTCTGTGCCAGAAGGGAGTGATTTCTGTTGCCACAATAGAAACGTCCTTGTCAGAGACAATTATTATAATCAAGTAAACAAGCAGTTTATATCTCTTACCCTACACCAATCCATTAAATCTAACCAGATAGGCGAATCCAGATACAGCTTTTATTATTTATCGCTGTTATACGGTGTGTTTTTGATAGTAATGTTGCCGTCCTTAACCTGCCGAAAGATTGTATAAGGTAATACAAACGTATCCAGAACAGCGGAAAACACAGAGTCAGAAATCACCGCAGGTACACCATATTGAAATTGGCTCGATGGGATTGAAGCCGGCTCCCCATGCAGCATACAGAAATCGTAAGCGACACCACTATACATCCGCGGTATGGTTTCACAATGCGTTCTGTATTCTTTTAGAGTTCGGCTAGTTACAGCATCACCGCGAAAGACTGTATTGACAGTACCGCACCCCGTGAGCAGGAAAGAAATTACCGCTATGTGGATAAACCTGTTGTAGCCAGTGGCACGGAAATTTCGAGCGCAAAAGGGGACGGAGGAAATACTATTTAACCAGCTGGGAAAATTGCTCATTATACAATCCCTCCGTACCCTTTTTCGCAATCATAAATCAAAGACCTTACCCCGTTACTTTCGATACCCACTCCTTCGCCTTATCGGTCATCGCCCCCATTTTTTCTTGTGCCGACTCGCTTCTGAATTCATCGATAAAGTCAGGTCTTTTTTCCAGGATTTCAGTGACCGCTTTTAACTCGTGCTGATACGGGGCTGGCAGGATCTGACTGGCCGCCAACCAGCGTAGTGTCGCGGTCATGCGAAGTTCCGGCTCCTGGATATTGGAGTGGTCAATCGCCGTCAGGCGCAATTCCAGCTCCCGGGCAAAACGTCCCAGGTCTCCCAGGCGCCAGCGGACATACTTCCCTGCACCAACGGGCTGTATTTTCATGTACTTTTCCTCGAGGCTAGCAAGCCTTTGCTGGAGAATATCTCGTATCTTCTCATGTAATGCATCTAGGGCGGTATGTGCTTCCTTCGCCCAGTTTTCATACTCAGTAAACCGGGCATGTTTCTTTATGACTTCAGTGACCTTACTTGTCTGAGACTGGGCAAGTATTGGTAAGCCGGCCCCAAATACCCAGGCACCGGCGGGACCAAAAAACATCAGTCCAGCGCCAGTACCAACAATGGCGCCTGTTGCGGCAATCCCGGTACGGACCGTCCCGTCTAGGATCAACTGCTCTGTCGCCTGCAATTTCGTCAATCGGCCTTCCCACGCACCCTTTGCACTGAGGTATGCGCTTAATGCAAAGGCCATGGCAGGAACGTTTGGACTATTAAGCACATCAGCTGCCGCTACAGACTGTTCTGTCACCTGAATTACAACCTCGTTGGTCAGCCCATCGATAAAAAACACCTTATCGGCAAACTCATCAGGGATGGAGTGAGCGAGTTCGGCGTTCGCGATAACCGGAAAATCATATGTTTCAAAGTGCTGTTGTATGCCCTTGAGGCTTTCATGGAACTTAACCTGGTAGGGCTCGTATTAACTGGACACCCACCCGTATTAACTGGACACCCACCCAAAACTTGCCTGAAGGATAAAGTTCTGTCAATCTTTCAAGTGTTCAGTCGATATCAAGGAGCGATATCATGCCAAAGCCAAGGAAAGCTCAGGTCTCTCTGGAAGCCACCCCCTACTATCACTGCGTCTCCCGTTGCGTCCGACGCGCCTTTCTCTGCGGGGAAGATGCCCATACCGGGCAAAGCTACGAACACCGTCGCGCCTGGATTGAGGAGAAAATATTTTCTCTCAGCCGGGTCTTTGCGCTGGATATCTGTGCCTATGCCGTGATGTCCAACCACTACCATGTAGTCCTGTATGTCGATAAGGAACAGGCCGATGGCTGGGACGACAGAGAGGTTATCGAACGCTGGCATGAACTCTTTTCCGGCACTCCACTCACCCAGCGCTTTCTGGCGGGTGATTCACTCTTGAAGCAAGAGTTGAAGCTGGTAGCAAAACTCGCAGGGCAGTGGCGTGAACGACTGATGGACATCAGCTGGTACATGCGCTGCCTGAATGAGTCCATCGCCCGCCAGGCCAATGAGGAGGATAACTGCACCGGACGTTTCTGGGAGGGCCGCTTTAAGTCCCAGGCCCTGCTTGATGAGAAGGCCTTAGCGGCCTGTATGGCCTATGTGGATTTAAATCCAGTGCGGGCCAATATGGCAGAGACGCCTGAAGAAGCTGACTATACCTCTATCCAGCAACGGATTAACACCGCCATCTCGGAAAATGCCAAAGAGCAGCCTGAAGGGCTACTTCCTTTTGTCGGCAATCCCCGTGAAGAAATGCCCAAGGGCCTGCCTTTTCGCCTGAAGGATTACCTGGAGCTGGTGGACTGGACCGGACGGGTTATCCGTGACGATAAACGTGGGGCCATTGCCGGGAACCTTCCTCCAATACTGGAGCGGCTGGATATCGACCCGCGTTACTGGCTCTTTATGGCACAGCATTTTGAGAGTCGATTTAAAGGCCTGGTGGGCTCGGCCTACAAACTCAAGGCCGCCTGTGAGTCCCTTGGCTATCAGCGAACGCCGAACCTCGCTGCATGCCGTGAATTATTAAGTTGAATCAAACACCCCTCACTTTCTTTCACAATCAAGCAAGCCTTGAGGGTTTACTGTGGATAAACCGCTGGTAAAACACTGAACACAAGACTTAAATCAGTCCTAATCAACTAAA
>JAWOIT010000141.1:0-8612 GCA_046484535.1 Pseudomonadota bacterium
CATCCGGTGCCGGTTCAGTCGCACCGAGCAGCTGATTTATCCAGTCGGGTAGAGAGTCTGGCAGCGGCTTCTCCGGGGCAGGCTGGAGCGGCCCCGACCCGATGGTGGCGACATCATCGCCGGGCACATCGGAGATCAGCAGCTGCAGGCAGCGCCGTCCGCGAAGGTTCCGGACCAGCCTGCCGCCCTTGCTCCGAGAGAGTCGTTTGCGGATGGCGTTCATCTCGCCGATGCCCAACCCCGAGGCCAGCAGCCAATCATTGAGCCGTTTGAGATCCGCAAGCCCCGCCCCCTCGGGCAGGGCCTCCGCCAGCGCCGAGGCGCCGCCGGAGAGCAGGAACAACAGGGGTGTGTCGACGGGAAGTTCCGCCAGATACTCAAGCAACGCCTCCCCGGCGGCCAAACTGTTTTCATCGGGAAGTGGGTGACCACTTTCCAGTTGCCTCCAGTTACCTGTATACAGACGCGGATCGGCGTGGCCGTACTTGGTGATCACCAGACCGGAGTGAAGACGCCCACCGAGATGGCGTTGCGCGCCCATCGCCATGGCAGGAGCCGCCTTGCCGATGGCGATCACGGCCCACTCTCCCTGCAAAGGATTCGCATTAAGATAGTGCTCCACTGCCCGCTCGCCGTTTACCCTGCGCAAAGCAGTCTGATATAGCGAGAGTAGTCGGCGGCGGTGTTGCTCAAGCGAAGCGTCAGTCATTCCTTTATTCGGGCAGGTAGCGGAACAGGGCATAGGTAAAGCGCTGCTCCTTGCCGACGGGAGTGGTATGGTGTTCACGGCGACTCTCCAGCAGCGAGAAAGCCTCACCGAGCACCGTCTGCATCTTCTTCGCATCGTAGCGTTCCACCGGAAGGCCGCTGCACTGCTCCGGTCCGTCCAAAGCAAAGGTGGCGAGCAGCAGGTGGCCCCCCTCCTGCAGGGCGGACTTCAGTACCTCGATATAGCGGCGCCTGTCAGACTCATCGGTGAGAAAGTGGAACACCGCACGGTCATGCCAAAACGCATAGGTATGATCAGGCTCAAACCGGGTGATATCCGATACCCGCCATTCCACCTCTGCGGCCCTGTCGGCCAGTCGCTGACGGACGCACTCCAACGCAGCGGAAGAGATATCCAACACCGTGATCCGGCTAAATCCCTTTTCTAACAGGTTGTCCACCAACACCGATGCACCGCCGCCCACATCGACAAGCGGCGCATCGGTATCGATGCCGGCTCTTTCAATCAACTGCAGTGAGATGTCCGGGCACTCCTGGTACCAGCTCACCTCACTCTCCTCCTTTCCCTGGTATACCCCCTCCCAATGTTGCTGACGCTCCTCACTCATGGTGGTCCCCCCCTTGTTCAGGCAAGACGGCAAACGCCCGATCTCCGCCGGACTATCTGCGGATAGTGATTGGATTATTTAACGCCCCAGACCCCGCAATAAATCATTTTGTATATCGACCACATCCTCCAATCCGACAGAAACCCTGACCAAGCCGTCGCTAATGCCCGCATCCCGGCGCTGCTCCGGGGTGAGACGGCCGTGGGTGGTGGTGGCCGGATGGGTGATAGTGCTTTTGGTATCGCCCAGATTGGCGGTGATGGAGAGGACCTTGGTCGCATCGATCACCTTCCACGCCTGCTCCTTGCCGCCCTCCAGCTCGAAGGAGACGATACCGCCGTATCCGCTCTGTTGCGTTGTGGCCAGTTCGTGCTGCGGATGGGAGGCCAGGCCCGGATAGTGCACCCGTTTCACCCCCGGCTGCCGCTCCAACCACTCGGCCAGGGCCAGGGCGTTCTCCGAGTGGGCGCGCATGCGTAATTTCAAGGTCTCCAATCCCTTCAAGAAGATCCAGGCGTTGAAGGTGCTCATGGTGGGACCGGCACTTCGCAGGAAGCTGTAGACCTGATTACCGACCAACTCTTTATCACCGACCACCGCGCCCCCCATGGCGCGTCCCTGGCCATCGATATACTTGGTGGCGGAGTGGATGATGATATCGGCCCCCAGTTCAAGCGGCCGCTGCAGCGCCGGGGTGCAGAAACAGTTGTCCACCACCAGCAGGCAGCCCTTGCTGTGGGCAAGCTCCGCAAGCCGACGGATATCGGCCACCTCGGTCAGCGGGTTGGAGGGGGTCTCCAGGAACAGCAGTTTGGTTTCGGGGCGGATCGCCCGCCCCCACGCCTCGTAATCGGTGAGCGGCACATAGGTTGTTTCCACGCCGAATTTGGCCATGAAGTTATTGAACAGCACCACGGTGGTGCCGAACACCGCACGGGAGGAGACGATGTGATCCCCCGCCTTGAGCAGGCCCATGCAAGTGGAGAGGATAGCCGCCATGCCCGAGCTGGTGGCGACACAGCTCTCGCCCCCCTCCAGCGCGGCGAGGCGCTCCTCGAAGGTGCGCACCGTGGGGTTGGTAAAGCGCGAATAGATATTGCCCGGTTCCTCGCCGCCGAAACGCGCCGCGGCCTGGGCGGCGCTTTCAAAGGTGAAACTGGAGGTGGGAAAGATCGGCTCGCTCTGCTCGCCTTCGCTGGTGCGCACCTGGCCGGCGCGCACAGCCAGGGTGTCAAAACCCAACTCGTCCCAGTCGTCTCGTGAAATGGTCATCTCCCCTCCGGATAGTCCATGGTATGGATGGCGCCAGCGGCTTATCCACCCTACGATTGGATAGTTTAGCCACAGAGCTCACAGAGGACACTGAGTCAGCATCCTACTGTTCTCCCTGTGCTCAGTGCCAATCATTCCCCCCGATACTGGCGCCGGGAAGCCATTAGCGCAAGGGCTCGGAGTTGAGCATCCTCACACCTCTGGGGCCTCTGTGCTCTCTGTGGCTGATATTTCAGGCAGGCAGAAAAAAACCCGCCAAAGCCAATCGCTAAAGCAGGTTTACGGGCCTCGCTTTAGCGGCATTTATAATGCGCCCGCAAGCTGAAACTCAAATCGGCGCTTTGGACAGCCTATGTAATGCCCCGACTGCTGTCAAGAGCGGCGCGCAGGGTTAATGAGCAAGGTCGGCACCGTCACCGGGCACTACAGTCCAGCCGGCGGCGCAATGCTCCTTTGCGGCCTTTGCATTAACAGGCTTTACTCAGGGGTTGTTGTGCATTTCAATCACTGCGTTCTCGCGCTTTTCGCGCTCATCCTTGGCATCATCGCTGCGGCAGCTCTCCAAGTGCTGCAGATACTCCTTGGTCACATCACCGGTGATGTACTCCCCATTGAACACAGAGGTATCAAAGCGGGTGATGTGAGTCTTGTTCTCCTTGTAAAGGACGGCGGCGATCAGATCATCAAGGTCCTGATAAAACAGTCTGTCCGCACCGATGGCCTCGGCGATCTCTTCCACCTCTCGGCCGTAGCCGATGAGTTCCGCCGAGGTGGGCATGTCGATCCCATAGACATTGGGAAAACGCACCGGTGGTGCGGCGGAGGCAAAATAGACCTTGTTGGCGCCGGCATCGCGGGCCATCTGGATGATCTGTTGGGAGGTGGTGCCGCGAACGATGGAGTCGTCTACCAGCAGGACATTCTTTCCCTTGAACTCCAAATCGATGGCATTGAGCTTCTGGCGAACCGATTTCTGGCGTTGATGCTGGCCGGGCATGATAAAGGTGCGGCCGATGTAGCGGTTCTTGATGAAGCCTTCGCGGTAATTGACGCCGAGGTGGTTGGCCAGTTGCAGCGCCGAGGTGCGGCTGGTGTCCGGGATCGGGATCACCACATCGATATCGTGATCCGGCCACTGTGCGAGCATTTTCTTGGCCAGCTTCTCCCCCATCCGCAGACGCGCTTTATAAACCGATATACCGTCGATGATGGAGTCGGGACGGGCGAAATAGACATACTCGAAGATACACGGAGAGTGTTCGGCATTTTCGGCGCACTGGCGCGAATAGAAGTTTCCGGCCATATCGATGAACACCGCCTCGCCCGGCTCCACATCCCGTACCCGCTCGAATCCCAGGGCATCGATAGCGACGCTCTCGGAGGCCACCATGTACTCGTCGCCCTCTTTGGTGGCGCGCTTGCCGATCATCAGCGGCCGGATACCGTTGGGGTCGCGAAAGGCGACGATGCCGTAACCGATAATCAGGGAGACCACCCCGTAGGCCCCCTTTACCCGCTGGTGCACCCGGGTCACCGCCTCGAATACATCGTTCTCATCGATGCGGTACTTGCCCTGGCGCTGAAGCTCATGGGCGAAGACGTTGAGCAGGATCTCCGAATCGGAGCTGGTGTTGATGTGGCGCAGATCCTCACGGAACAGATCCTCCATCAAAGTCTCGGCATTGGTGAGGTTACCGTTGTGTGCCAGGGCGATGCCGTAAGGGGAGTTGACGTAAAAAGGCTGGGCCTCGGCCGAGGAGGAGCAGCCTGCGGTGGGATAACGCACATGACCGATACCCATATGCCCCTGCAGGCGCAGCATATGGCGGGTATGGAAAACATCCCGCACCAGCCCGTTGTCCTTGCGCAGAAACAGGCGGTTGTCATCACAGGTCATGATGCCGGCAGCATCCTGACCGCGATGCTGCAACACGGTCAGACCATCATAGATCATCTGATTGACGGAACCCTTACCTACTATGCCGATAATGCCGCACATGCCTGAATGCCACCTCGTAGAAAGCTGTATAAATTAATAGCGAATACTCTTGGCGATGTCATCCGGCAGAAACTGCCGCAACCACACCGCGATATCCTGGAAATAGGGTAATAACTGCGCCTCGCGCCACCAGGGGTCCTGAGGCATGGGGGTCATCCCCCCCACCAGCACCAAAAGCGCCACCACCAGACAGCCGCGGGCGACACCGAAAAGAACGCCCACCATCCTGTCGGTTCCGCTGAGTCCGGTTTTTTTGATGATCTGTACAGCCAGGTAGTTAACCAGCCCGGCCAAAAAGAGTGTCGCGACAAATAAAATGGCAAAGGCGACTATCAGCCGGAGTGACGGGACGTCGATGTACGGCTCAAGCAGGGTCTGCAGGTTGTCCGAGAAGGTAAGCGCCACCCAGGCGGCGACTATCCAGCCTGCCAGGGACATTGCTTCTTTGGTGAAGCCGCGCCACAGACTGATCAGGACCGAGATGCCGATAATGGCAAGGATGGAGTAATCGACCCAATTCATATGCTGGGGCTAATGCGTCACGCCGTTGCGAAAACAAGGGCCGGATTTTATCAGAGCCACCCCCCCCACAAAAGCACCGGTCACGACGAGTGCCCCATTACGATACCCTTCATCTGCATTTCACTCTGCAGTCTATCCAGCAAGGCTTCGGCGTCACTGCGCTTGAGCTCCGGACCGATTCGAACCCGATAGGTGATTTTTTGATCGACTTTGAGCTTTTCCACAAATGCGCTAAAACCCTGCTCCCTGAGTTTGTCACGCAACGACAGCGCATTCTGAGATTTTGAGAAACTGCCTACCTGTACCACCCAGCCCACCGGCGCCTCATCGGTCTGAGGCGCAGCCTCGACAACTGCCGGAGCGGGCGTCTCCTGCGGGGTCTCATCCTCAACGGGGCGCGCAGGGGTCGGCTCCGGCTCTTTCGCCGCTTCCTCTTCTGTTGCGGACTGGCTTTCGGAGGGCTCGGGCTTATCGATAAGACGCGGTTTTTCCTCCGGGATCGGCTTGACCGGCTCAAGCGGGATCTCCAGCGGCTCAAAACGGTAATCGGGGTTGTCGGGAACATTGCTGCCGAACATGGGTATCCCTCCCTCCTGCTCGCCATCGAGCAGCATGGGGATGAAAATCACCGCCAATGAAACCAGGATTACAGCCCCGACAAGGCGCTGTTTCATATGCTTACTCAACGAAAAACCTCTAAAGCGTCATAGTCCCTGCACAAATAATATTATACGCTTGCCGCCAGTGCCGCGGCTACCGTATAAAAGGAGCCGAAGACTACAATCCGGTCACCGGCCTCCGCCTCATGCCGCGCCTGTTGCAACGCCTCATCCAGGCCCTCAAACACCCGGGGAGGGGTAGTACTCTGCGCCGCCACTGCCGCTGCCATGGAGGCGGCATCAGAACCTCGCCAGACATCCAATCCTGCCACATACCAGTGATCAACAACAGGGAGCAGCTCACGGACCACAGCGGCCTGGTCCTTATCCGCCAGCATCGCCACCACCGCCCGGGTCTTGCCCGCCACCGGCATCTGTTTGAGATTTGCCGCCAGTGAGGCCGCCGCCTGGGGATTGTGCGCCACATCGACAATCAGAGGCACCTCGCCAGGCAGCACCTGAAAACGTCCGGGCAGCTTCACCGCAAGCAGCCCCTGACGCAGGTGTTGAAGGGAGACCGGCAGCCTCTCCGAGAGCAGCTCCAATACCTGCACGACTCCCGCGGCATTCTGCAACTGGAAGCGGCCGCGAAGTGCCGGTAGGGGCAATGGTGACAACGAGCGTGCGCCCTCCCAACACCAGTTCTCACCGTCCTGTTGATAACGAAAGTCCCTACCCAAGAGGGAAAGAGGTGTATTCAGTTCTGCGGCATGTTCCAGTACCGATTGGGGTGGTTGGGGATCACTGCAGACAGCCGCACTGCCGCTACGAAAGATCCCCGCCTTCTCTTTGCCGATCGCCTCACGGTCGTCACCCAGCCAGGCGGTATGATCCACATCGATGGCGGTTACCAGGGCCACATCGGCATCCAGCAGGTTGACCGCATCGAGCCTTCCGCCCAACCCGACCTCCAGGACAGCCACATCCAGATCGGCGCGGGCGAAAAGCTCAAAGGCCGCCAGGGTACCGAACTCAAAATAGGTCAGGGAAGTGTCGCCACGGGCCTGATCGATACGCTCGAAGGCTTCGCAGATCGCCGTGTCCGCCACAGACTCGCCGTTGATGCGGATGCGCTCGTTGTAATGCAACAGGTGGGGCGAAGTATAGCAGCCGACCCGATAACCGGCAGCTAACAGAATGCTCTCCAGCATTGCCACGCTGGAGCCCTTGCCGTTGGTGCCCGCGACGGTGATGACGGTGTGTTGTGGGAATTCCAGATCAAGTTTACGGAGTACCTTGCCGGGGCGTTCGAGACCCAAATCGATAGCAGAAGGATGGAGTGTCTCCTGCCACTCGAGCCACTGTTCAATGCTGGAAAATCTCATTGGAAAATTATTAACCGCAAAGGCGCTGAGAAGATCAAAGCAAAAACAGTATTCAACTGCATTGCCCAAGTTATCTTTGCGCCTCTGCGTCTCTGCGGTTAGCGATTACGCTGCTGGAGCAGGCTGCTTGGTGAGGATGGTCAGCACGCTGGCGAGGCGGTCGCGCATCTCGCGGCGGTCGACGATCATGTCGATGGCGCCGTGGTCCACCAGGAATTCGCTGCGCTGGAAACCCTCGGGCAGGGTCTCGCGCACGGTCTGCTCGATCACGCGCGGACCGGCGAAACCGATCAGCGCGCCGGGCTCACCGATATTGATATCCCCCAGCATCGCCAGGGAGGCGGAGACACCGCCCATGGTCGGGTCGGTCATCACGGAGATAAAGGGGATACCGCGCTCACGCATTTTGGCCAGTACGGCGGAGGTCTTGGCCATCTGCATCAGGGAGAAGAGCGCCTCCTGCATCCGCGCCCCGCCGCTGGCGGAGAAGCAGACCAGCGGGATGCCGTGCTCCAAGCTGGCGTTGGCCGCCTGCACGAAACGCTCGCCCACCACCGAGCCCATGGAGCCGCCCATGAACTTGAACTCGAAGGCGGCCGCCACCAGCGGCACGCCCTTGACCTGCCCCATCATGGCGATCAGGGCATCGGTCTCGCCTGTTCCCTTCTGTGCCTGACTCAGGCGGTCCTTGTACTTCTTGCTGTCCTTGAACTTGAGCGCATCCACCGGCTGCACATCGGCGCCGATTTCCACGCGAGGCTCCACATCGAGAAAGGCCTCAAGACGACGCCGTGCGCCGATGCGCATGTGGTGGCCGCACTTGGGGCAGACATCCAGGTTGCGCTCGAGCTCGGCGCGATACAGCACACCGTTGCAGCCGGGGCACTTGGCCCAGAGCCCTTCGGGTACGGTCTTCTTGTTACCGCCCTCGGTGCGAATCTGCGAAGGCAGGAATTTCTGTAACCAGCTCATTGTCCTTCCTCATTAATATTCATTTTCTGCCACAGAGGCCACAGAGATCACAGGGACGTTTACTCACTTCGGTATCAGAGTATCAGAGGGATGCATGGTCACATCACTTGTACATTTTACTGCCTGGCAGGCCTTGCTCTGTGTACTCTGTGCTCTCTGTGGCTAATAAATTTATGCATCCATCGCCCGGCGCAGTTCGGCGATAAATTCGCCGGCGGGGCGCATCCATTTTCCCGGCATCCTCAACGGCCACATCCTGATCACCATCCAGCCCCCGCGCGGGGATCTGGAACAAGTCGACAAGCTGTACCACAGTCCCCTTTTGTCGCCGCCGCACGTCTACCTGGCCCACTACCGCTGGATCAAGGAGGTGTTCGGCGCCGATGCCGTGGTGCATGTCGGCAAACACGGTTCGCTGGAATGGCTGCCGGGAAAAGCTGTTGGGCTTGGAGACACCTGCTACCCGGATCTGGCCCTCATGGGGTTGCCCAACATCTATCCCTACATTATTAACGATCCGGGAGAA
>JAWOIT010000037.1:0-9642 GCA_046484535.1 Pseudomonadota bacterium
GGTGAACAATCAGAATTTAATTAACGCTGAACCCCAGGTGAAACCGCCACCGAAGGCTTCAAGCAGTATCGTCTCGCCACGCTGGATACGTCCGTCCCGCACCGCTTCATTAAGCGCCAGCGGCACCGAGGCACCGGAGGTGTTGCCGTGTTCGCCGACGGTCATCACCACGTGATCCATATCCATCTTCAGTTTCTTTGCCGTGGCGCCGATGATGCGGGTATTGGCCTGATGCGGCACCAGCCAATCAACATCCCCCTTGTCGAGATTGTTCGCCTCAAGGGTCTCATCCACGATGCGCCCGAGGGTGTTGACGGCCATTTTGAAGACCTCATTGCCTTTCATCTGCACGTAGGCTTGCTCCTTGAGCATTTTATCGTAGCCACTGGAGACACCATACGGCACTTTCAGCAACTGCTCATAGCTACCATCGGCGTGCAGGTGGGTAGAAAGAATACCCGGCTCGTCATCGGCCTTGAGCACTACGGCCCCAGCCCCATCACCAAAGAGTACGCAGGTGGTACGGTCGGTCCAATCGACAATACGCGACATGGTTTCAGCACCAACCACCAGTGCCGTCTTGTGGCTGCCGCTTTTGATGAACTTATCAGCGACCCCCAGGGCATAGACAAAACCGGTGCAGACCGCCTGTACATCAAAGGCCGTGGCCCCGTGGTTATCAAGACGCCCCTGCAATAGACAGGCGGTGCTGGGAAAGACCTGGTCCGGGGTGGTCGTCGCCACAATGATAAGATCAAGTTCGGAGGCAGTGACACCGGCAGCCTCCATCGCCTGGCGTGCAGCCTTTTCAGCAAGGTCAACGGTGTTCTCGCCATCTGCGGCGATATGCCGCTGTTTGATGCCGGTGCGGGTGACGATCCACTCATCAGTGGTATCGACCATCTTCTCCAGGTCGGCGTTGGTGAGGATCTTCTCCGGCAGGTAACCACCGGTACCGGTTATGCGTGAATAGATCAAACCGCCTGCCTCTCTTCCAGTAAACGACTCAGTTGTTCTTTGATTTTCTCAGGGACATTCTTCTCCACCTCACGTACCGCCTCGCCAATCGCCGTGGAGAAAGAGAATACATCGGCACTGCCGTGACTCTTGATGACAATGCCGCGCAGCCCGACCAGACTGGCGCCATTGTAGGCGCGCGGATCGATGCGTTTGCGTACCGCCTTTAGCACCGGCAGGGTGACCAGCGCCGCCAACTTGGTGAAGAGGTTGCGGGTGAACTCCTCTTTCATGATGTGGCTGATCATCTTCGCCAGGCCTTCAATGGTCTTCAGCGCGACATTACCGACAAAACCATCGGCCACCACCACATCCGCGGTACCCTTGTTGATGTCATCCCCTTCCACATAGCCGATATAATTGAGGCCGCTGTTGGCGAGAAGCTTTGAGGCCTCCTTGACCTGCTCGTTGCCCTTGATCTCCTCCTCGCCGACATTCAACAGACCGACGGAGGGTGACGGGTTATTGTCCACGGCGCTGGCAAGCACCGAGCCCATGACAGCGAACTGGTACAGCACCTCGGCCGGCGAGTCGACATTGGCGCCAAGATCTAGCACATGGACATGGCCGCGAATCGTCGGGATCGCGGTGATGATCGCGGGACGGTCAATCCCCTCAAGGGTCTTCAACACAAAGCGCCCGGTCGCCATCAGGGCACCGGTATTGCCGGCGCTGACACAGGCCTGCGCCTCGCCCTGTTTGACCAGATTGATCGACACGCGCATGGAGGAGTCCTTCTTGCCGCGCAGGGCCGAAGACGGCGCTTCATCCATACCCACAACCTGTGAGGCGTGCTGGATAACCAGGCGCTCCGATGAAACGCCGCCATGGCGGGAGAGCTCCGCATTGAGCGGGGCCTCATCACCGACGAGGATCAATTTCAAGCCGGGGTGTTGTTTAAGCGCACGAAGGGATGCGGGCACGGTGACGCTTGGACCGTGGTCGCCGCTCATAGCGTCAATGGCGATAACGGTTTGTGTCATAGGAGATCCCTAAACGCAATACCGGCCCGTGATACAGCACCACGAGCCGGCATGGATACGACTAAGCTTTGCGGCAAGACTTACTCGCCTTTTACGTTAACAACCTTGCGGCCACGGTAGTAACCATCGGGGCTAACGTGGTGGCGCAGATGGGTCTCACCCGTAGTCGGCTCGATAGAAAGCGCAGCGCCCTTCAGGGAGTCGTGCGAACGACGCATACCACGCTTGGAAGGGGTCTTTTTGTTTTGCTGTACGGCCATAGCTAAAAACCTCGTTCAGAGTTTTCGATCAGTTTTCATTGCGGCGAGAACGGAAAAGGGATTCTCCTTCTCGCCCGTGTCTTCGCGCCCGGTCTGTTCCGGCGCATCATCAGATTCGTCCAGTTTGACACCGCACTCCTTTTTGGCGTGCCTGGCCACGATGGGCAAGGCGAGGAGCAGTTCATCCTCAATCACATCACGCAAAAAGAGCGGCTTGCCATCGAGCTGCAGCGGTTCATAGTGCGCCGGCAGGTCCTGTGCCTCCGTCTCACTGCTCACCAACCCCAGTGCAAATTCGTTATCGATGACATAGTTCATCGCCTCAAGACAACGCTGGCACTCCAGAACGAGTTGCGTGCGGATGTGTCCGTGCATGTAGTGGATTCCCTCTTCGTCGACACCAAAGTCGATGGAAATCTCTACACGCCCGCTGGTGTCCATCAGCGACTGGCCCAGGCGCGTCATCTCCGCCAGGTCGATGTGACCCTGGAGCTGCCGGCGCGTGTCAGCCATTCGGATGGGGTCGATGTGTACCGGCAAACGCTCGTCAAACATAAGCGCGCAATGATAACTGCGCCCGGCCACCCTGTCAAAGAAAAAATCCAGTAAAAACGGGCTGTTCCGGGCCGTTCGTCCACTATTTTGTCGGACAGGTCACAGGCCCGACGCTTGACAAGGAGGCAGGTTAATCGGTAGTTACTGGGCCTGGATTTACTCGGGCAGTATTCAGGGTCTTTGCCTTTGCCTACGCCTGCCCCCAAGCCGGGACAGGCCGCCACCTCCATGTGTCCGCCAGTACGGTCTGAGGAAGGGGGCAGGGAGACGTTGTTGGGGACCGAATGATTAATCCGTCAAGACACTACTATCTAAAAGGTAATTTTAATGCACCAACTGGTTCTGGGCTCCACATCCCCGTTTCGCAAGGCGCTGCTGGAGAAGCTTCAATTGAAATTTATCACCGATTCGCCCGACATCGACGAGAGCCGTCAAGAGAAAGAGGCTCCGGAGCAGCTGGTTGCCCGCCTCGCCTGCGAAAAGGCCCGTGCCGTGGCAGAGCGCCACCCGAATAGCCTGATTATCGGCTCCGACCAGGTGGCGGTGAACGGCGGTGAGATCCTCGGCAAACCCGGCAACCATGAAAGGGCAATGGAGCAGCTGCGAAGCGCTTCGGGACGCACGGTCACCTTCCTCACCGGTCTGTGCCTTTACAACAGTGCCGGCGGTGCCGAGCAGGTAGCGGTCGAACCGTTCCGGGTCCACTTTCGTGAATTGAGCGATGAGCAGATCGACAACTATCTGAAGGCCGAACAGCCCTACAACTGCGCCGGCAGCTTCAAGTCCGAGGCGATGGGGATCGCCCTGTTTGAAAAACTGGAGGGGGATGACCCCAACAGCCTGATCGGCCTGCCGCTGATACGGCTTATCCGAATGCTGGAGAAGGAGGGGGTCAGGGTTATCTAGATACTAGCGTAACGACTCACCCCATAAAGCCTAACCGCAGAGGCGCTAAGACTCCTATTACAGTACTTTGCGCCACAACATCCCGACATCTAGCGGCGGTTGGCCTGTTCTTGAGCGGGGGGGCTATGCGCCGGGTCTGAGCTGCGGCCGACAGGCTTCAGCATCCACACGGAGGGACTCATCTTCGTACACTTGAGAGGCGGTTCGCCTCGCAGGCTCGGCAACCCCTACCAACTCTAGCGAAGCGAGCCCGGATTGAGTCCAGCTTTTTCGCTCATCACATTGGCCATGGATGAGCCAACCCGATCGGCAAAACGCTCAAGTAAGCCCTGTTTGGGGGTATAGTCGACCACATTCTCAGCTTCGATAACCTCCCGGGCGACATAACCGACATCACCCACCTCATCGGCAAGTCCCAGCTCGATGCTTTCCGCCCCATCCCAGAACAGGCCACTGAAGAGCTCCGGATTCTCCGCCAGGCGCTCTCCCCTGCCGGTCTTCACCGCATCGATAAACTCCTGATGAATATTATTCAGGACACTGTTGATATGCGTGACATCACTCTGTTTGAGGGGCTGGAAGGGATCGAGCATTCCCTTATTCTCACCGGCGGTCAACAGACGACGCTCGACGCCAAGTTTATCCATCGCATCGACAAAACCAAAGCCGTTCATCAACACACCGATCGAACCGACGATACTGGACGGGTTTACATAGATATTGTCTGCGGCAGAGGCGATGTAGTAAGAGCCGGATGCCCCCATATCGATGATTACCGCATGCACCGGCGTCTCCGGATGGGCTTCTTTAAGACGCATGATCTCCCGGTAGACATAGTCGGACTGCACCGGGCTGCCGCCGGGGCTGTTGATGCGCAGCACAACCCCTTTAACATTTTGGTTGGAAAATGCATTGCGAAGCGCTTTGATAATATTCTCCGCATTGGCCTGTGTGGCATCGGAGATCATGCCATTAATCTTAACCACCGCTGTGTGCGGCCCTGTTGCCAATGACTTTTTCGACACCTGCGAACCTTGATAGGCCAGAATAAGCAAAAAGGCAAAATAACTGAACAACAACAACTTGAAGAAGATATTCCACCTTCTGCTGCGCCGCTGCTCGGCCAGGGTGGCGAAGCTGAGGCGGTTGAGCAGTTCACGCTCCCAGTTCTCGGCGCCTGTCCTGCTCTCGTTGCTGTTATCAACCATCCTAATCTCCTTAATGATTTATCCTGCTGCGGCAGAGCGGCGAGCGAACTCATCGAGCCAGCCTTCCAACTCGGCAATGGCATCGATACAGTGTAACGGATTATGTTTTAGCAGGCGCGCCTTCTCATGCACCCCATAACTGACCGCAAGAGCCCCCGTGCGGGCATTGCCGGCCATCTGCATGTCGTACTCGGTATCGCCTATCATCAGCGTCTCGGCGGGCTCTGCGCCCAGTTCGTCCATCAACTGTTCCAGCATCAAGGGGTGGGGCTTGGAGAAGGTCTCATCGGAGCAGCGGGTGGCGTGAAAATATTTGCCAAGCCCGGTCTCCGCCAGCACCTTATCCAGTCCCGCGCGCCCCTTCCCGGTGGCCACGGCCAGCAGGTAACCGGCATCGGTGAGCCCTTTTAGCGTCTCCTCCGCCCCTTCAAACAGCTCGGACTTGGTGGGGTTGGCGGTTAGAAAATGATAGCGGTAACGGTCTGTCATCGCCTTGTGCAAGTTCCCGTCGCTACCGGGGTAGAGGGTATTGATCGCCTCAGCCAGGCCGAGACCGATAATATTCTTCAGGCTGTCATCGTCACGCGGTTCCAGCGCCAGATCCTCAATGGCGGCACGCAGGCAGGCGACGATATGCGCCTCGGAGTCCATCAGTGTGCCGTCCCAGTCAAAGACCAGCAAGTTGAATTGTTGTGTCATCTATCCGACTCCAGTTGGTTCAACAGGTTTTGCAGGTCCTCATCCAGCGGTGCCTGCACATGAATGGTCGTACTCTCCGGCAAGGTAAATCGCAGCTCACGGGCATGCAAAAACAGTCGTCGCAGCCCGCGTTGCGCCATCTTTCGATTAAATTCGATGTCACCATACTTTTCATCACCGGCAATGGGGTGACCGCTGAATTGCGCATGGACCCGGACCTGATGGGTTCTGCCGGTAACCAGTTTCACACGCATCAGACTACAATCGTTGTATATGGTTTCAGGGGTAAAGATACTCAAGGAGGCCTTGCCGTCATCACTGACCTTTACGATACGCTCGCCCGAGCGCAGGGTATTTTTGCGCAACGGCGCATCGATTCGACGTTTGCCTCCTTTCCAGCGCCCTTTGACCAGGGCCAGATAGACCTTATCAATACCATCCTCCCTCAGCAGCTCCTGGAAGGCCCGAAGAGCACTGCGCTTTTTGGCGATCACCAGGCAACCGCTGGTATCCCGGTCGAGGCGGTGGGCCAACTCAAGGAATCGGGCCTCGGGGCGGATTGCCCGTAGCGCTTCGATGACACCCAGGCTGATGCCACTGCCCCCATGGACAGCCATTCCCGAGGGTTTATTAAGGATAAGCAGCGCCTTGTCTTCATAGAGAATGTTTTGCTCCAGCAGGTTCTGGACGCGCTTTCCCGGGGCGACAGAGGCCGGTTTATCGCTGACACGAACCGGCGGGATCCTCACAATATCACCGTTTTTCAGGCGGTATACGGGCTTGATACGCCCTTTGTTGACGCGGACCTCCCCTTTTCGAAGGATGCGATAAATACGACTCTTGGGGACGCCCTTGAGGTGCTTGAGCAGGAAGTTGTCGATACGCTGACCGCACTCCTCCTCGCCTACCGTCACCTCACGGACCCCGGATGGTGGTTTCTGGCTCATCTTCCCATCATACCAAGGCAGGAGATTGAAGCGCCATCCCAAAACTGTTATAGTTCAATGGCTTCAAGATGGATCCGGCGAATTTACCGCGCTACTTCGAAACAAGGCGCCGGCCGGGGTTAATAGAGCAGATTGAGTTTATTGCACCTGCTGAATCATAGGCAGGGCTTAATGTAAAACCCGCGCTGCTGGCGACAAACACCAACAGCGCCCAAACATAGCGCTCCCGCATCCGATTTCGGAGCTGCAGGACGAAACAAACAGAGTGATGCAACGCTACCTGATCAACATGAACACCAGGGTAGCGATAGACTAAGCACACCGCTATAGACGGGTGCCGCTCTGGCGATCCCGCATCCCACTGAGGAATGTGGTCGAGCGCCTGTGAGAAAACAACATGAAGAGAATGCTATTTAACGCAACTCAACCGGAAGAGTTGCGTGTTGCGCTGGTCGATGGTCAGCGCCTGTACGATCTGGATATCGAAAGCGCCACCCGTAAGCAGAAAAAATCCAATATCTACAAGGGCCGTATCACCCGCATCGAGCCGAGTCTTGAGGCGGCCTTCGTCGATTATGGCGCCGAACGCCACGGCTTTCTTCCCCTGAAAGAGATCTCGCGCAGCTACTTCGACCCCAACGTCGAGGTATCCGGTCGTGTCAGCATCCAACAGGTGCTCAAGGAGGGCCAGGAGGTCGTCGTTCAGGTCGACAAGGAAGAGCGCGGCAACAAGGGCGCGGCCCTTACCACTTTTATCAGCCTCGCCGGGCGTTACCTGGTACTAATGCCGAATAACCCCCGCGCCGGCGGCGTCTCCCGTCGTATCGAAGGTGAGGATCGCAGCGAAGTGCGCGACGCCATGAGCCAGCTGGATATCCCACAGGATATGGGCGTCATCGTCCGTACCGCAGGGGTCGGCAAGAGCTCCGAGGAGCTACAGTGGGACCTGGACTACCTGGTGCAGGTCTGGAGCGCGATTGAAACTGCCGCCGCCGAACGAAAGGCCCCCTTCCTCATCTATCAGGAGAGCAATGTCGTTATCCGCGCCATTCGCGACTACCTGCGCACCGACATCAACGAAATCCTGATCGATGACGAAGAGGTCTACCATCAAGGCCGCGACTTCATGAGCAAGGTAATGCCGCACAACCTGAGCAAGCTTAAGCTGTATCAGGACCGTGTGCCCCTTTTCACCCGCTACCAGATCGAGTCGCAGATCGAGTCCGCCTTCCAGCGCGAGGTCAGCCTCCCCTCCGGCGGCTCCATCGTAATCGATCATACCGAGGCGCTGATCTCCATCGATATCAACTCGGCCCGCGCCACCAAGGGCGGCGATATCGAGGAGACAGCCCTGAACACTAACCTTGAGGCCTCCGATGAGATCGCCCGCCAGTTGCGCCTGCGTGATCTGGGCGGCCTGGTTGTTATCGACTTCATCGATATGGGACCGACGCGCAACCAGCGGGAGGTGGAAAACCGCCTGCGCGAAGCGCTGAAACTGGATCGCGCCCGGGTACAGGTCGGGCGGATCTCGCGGTTTGGCCTGCTGGAGATGTCGCGCCAGCGCCTGCGCCCCTCCCTTGGCGAATCGAGCCAGATTGTCTGCCCGCGCTGTACCGGCCAGGGCACCATCCGCAGCATTGAATCCCTCGCTCTTTCCATCCTGCGCATCATTGAGGAGGAGGCGATGAAAGAGAAGACGGGTCAGATTAAGGCGCAATTGCCGGTCGATGTGGCCACCTTCCTGCTTAATGAAAAGCGCACGGCGATCAATGAGATCGAATCCCGTCAGCAACTCTCTGTACTGCTGATCCCCAACCCCCACATGCAAACACCGCACTATGAAATCGAGCGTGTTCGCGTCGATGAGATTGATACCGAGCAACCGCGCAGCTACGAACAGGTATCCAAGGTTGAAGAGGTCTCCGAAGCCCTAAGCGAAAAAGCCGAGGTCAAAGCGGAAGAACCGGCGGTGAAAATGGTTACTCAGACAACTGCGCCGCCCGCCGCCGAGCCCACGCCCCCTGTCAAGACAAAAAGCCAAACCGGCTTCCTCCAGCGCTTGTTCGGCGCCATCTTTAGCAGCGAAGAAAAACCTGAAGAGGAGCGAAAGAAAAAGGCTGAGTCAAAAACACGCGGCAAGCGCCAAGAGCAGCGCGGTAAGGCCGGCGCCCAAAGCCGCACCGGCTCCGGACGCCGTCGTCCGCGCAAGTCCGACAAGGAGGATAAGCAGGCTCGCCGCAAAGGGGGGCAGGAGTCAGCCGAAAAGCCCTCCGACGCCAAGGAAGGCCGACGTGGCGCCGATGCTGAAGATCGCAGTGCCGGTGAGCGCGGCACCCGGCGGGGAAAGCGTGGCGGCCGTCGTCGAAGCGGACGCCGCAGCACACCACAGGCTGATACGGCCCCCACACCTTCCAGCGACAAACAGAAAGAAACTACGGCTGAGGATAGCGGCCGCACCGAGCCTGCGAAAAAACAGGAACGGGGACGAGACGAGTCACAAAACCGCCGCCGTCGTCCCGGACGTGATGTCGTCGAAAGCCAGGCCCGAATTGCCGCCAGAGAAGATGGGGAACGACCGGGGCCTGTAACAACGAAATCATCTGAAGCAAAATCGGCTAAAAGCAAGCCCGAGCCGGTCGAGAGCAAACCGGTGCAGCCTGTCGCCGAAAGCAAGTCCGAGTCGGTCGAGAGCAAACCGGTGCAGCCTGTCGCCGAAAGCAAGCCCGAATCGGTCGAGAGCAAACCGGTGCAGCCTGTCGCCGAAGACAAGCCCGAGCCGGTCGAGAGCAAACCGGTGCAGCCTGTCGCCGAAAGCAAGTCCGAGTCGGTCGAGAGCAAACCGGTGCAGCCTGTCGCCGAAAGCAAGTCCGAGTCGGTCGAGAGCAAACCGGTGCAGCCTGCCGCTGAAGACAAGCCCGAGCCGGTCGAGAGCAAACCGGTGCAGCCTGCCGCCGAAAGCAAGCCCGAGCCGGTCGAGAGCAAACCGGTGCAGCCTGTCGCCGAAAGCAAGTCCGAGTCGGTCGAGAGCAAACCGTTGCAGCCTGCCGCTGAAGACAAGCCCGAG
>JAWOIT010000094.1:0-3810 GCA_046484535.1 Pseudomonadota bacterium
TGCTCTTTGCCTCGGGCAATCAGTAGCTTAAGTTGGGACTCTTGTTCCTGTTGCATCATGGTCACTGTGTCTCGGTTGTGTTGCGACGCCCCGAGGGGAGTCATGTAAATCTCGTAATCGAACGTCTAAGCATAGACGATAAACCGGTTTTTGCCACCCGGAAGGGAGAATGAGGCCATTAGTACCTCATTTTATGCAGGAGCGCCTGATATTCAAGCTTTTCTTCACTGCTCAACGCATTGAAGGGCTTCTGCGAGAGCTCCTGATAACGCTGTTTCAGCATCTGCTGTCCGAGCCCGCGCAGGGCCCCCATAAACTCCTTCTCCAGGTCGTCCTGTTCGGCATCCAGCAGCAGCTCCTTCTGTGCCAAGGTAAACAGGTGCCGTTCCTCCTCCCTGCCGCGCCAGTGCTCCAGCAGCGAGGAGGTAGTGAGATTGGGATGCCGCTGCAGAAGTTCAAGCATCTCAATCAGTAGCCCGACACCGGGTTGTTGCAGGCCGGCCAGCGAGGCCGGGTCCTCCACCAACGCGGCCAGCTGCGGGTGTTGCAGCAGCAGGGTGATGGCGTGGCGCACCTGTGAGGGTGTTTGCCTTGCCGACTCCTTGCGGCGTATATTCCCGCGGCTGCCAGACACCGCCTGTTTTCCCTTCGCCGGAGTGCCGTTTAGCATCTGCTGCAGAAGCTCCGGCTGCAGATTGGCCAGCGGCGCCAGCCGCTCGGTCAGTTTGTGCCGGTAGATGCCCTCCGGCAGCTTGGCCATGAGCGGTTTGCAAAGTTCGACCAGTTTGGCCTGCCCGTCAATGCGGGTAAAATCCGCCTGGCGCTTGAACTGTTCGACCAGAAATCCATCCAGTGTCTGGGCTTGCTCAATCGCTTGTTCGAACCCATCCTTGCCCGCCTGGCGGATCATCGTATCCGGATCCTCGCCCTCGGGCATGAACATAAAGCGCAGCGTGCGCCCGTCGCTCAGCAACGGCAGGGCGTTCTCCAGCCCCCGCCAGGCGGCATCACGGCCGGCGCGGTCGCCATCGAAGCAGAATACCACCTCATCGGTGTGGCGGAAGAGCTGGCCCAGGTGTTCCGGCGTGACCGAGGTACCCAGGGTCGCCACGGCGTATCGCACATCAAACTGGGCCAAGGCCACCACATCCATATACCCTTCGACCACCAGCAGCCGAGGAAGTTGCTTCAGCGCCTGGCGCGCCTCGAACAGGCCGTACAGTTCCCGCCCCTTATAAAATACCGGCGTCTCCGGCGAGTTGAGGTACTTGGGCTTTTCGTCACCAAGTACCCGGCCGCCGAAGGCGATCACACGCCCGCGACGGTCGCGGATCGGGAACATAATGCGATCGCGAAAGCGGTCGTAGCGCTTGCCGCCCTCCTTCTCGACCACCAGCCCGGCGTTGATCAGCGCCTTTTCGTTCTCCCGGCCTAAGGCATTGAACAGGTTGTCCCAACCCGGCGGGGCGAAACCGATGCCAAAATCGCGGGCGATCTCCCCGGAAAGGCCGCGCCCCTTGAGGTAATCGACCGCGCGCGGCGCATCGGGGTGCTGTTTCAGTTGTTGGCGGAAATACTTTTCCGCCTGGTCGAGCAGCTCGTAGAGCTGCTTGCTGTTGTCCTGTTCCCGCTTTGCCGGTGCCGGGCCGCCCCCTTCGCGCGGCACCTCCAGCCCCTGGATCTTCGCCAACTCCTCGACCGCCTCGACAAAGTCCATGCGGTCGTATTCCATCAGGAAGCCGATGGCTGTACCGTGGGCGCCGCAGCCAAAGCAGTGGTAGAACTGTTTGTTCGGGCTGACGGTGAATGACGGGGTTTTCTCGTTATGAAAGGGGCAGCAGGCGTGGTATTCGCGGCCGGCCTTTTTCAGCGGCACCCGGGCGTCGATCACCTCGACAATGTCGGTGCGGCTGACCAGGTCATCGATAAAGTGTTGCGGGATTCTTCCTGCCATGCCCCTTTATTCTTTTATATATAGGCAACGCTTAAAAATGGGTGCGTTGCCGGTAACGGGGGTCAGGAGGATAGGCGGGCCTTGATTCGGGCGCTGACCTCACCCATGTCGGCACGTCCCTGCACTTTGGGCTTCAGCCGGCCCATGACCTTGCCCATATCTTTCATGGATTCAGCACCGGTATCCTTGACCGCCGCCTCGATCATTTCGTCGATTTCCCCCTCGCTCAGGGGCTCGGGGAGGTAGCGCTGGAGGATATCCAGTTCGGCCTGCTCCTTGGCGGCCAACTCATCACGCCCGGCATCCCGATATTGGGCGATGGAGTCGCGGCGTTGCTTGACCATCTTGTCCAGCACCGCCAGTACATCCTCATCACCCAGCTCGGTACGCTCGTCCACCTCACGCTGCTTGATGGCGGCCTGAATCAGGCGGATGGTGCCAAGGAGATCTTTCTCCTTGGCACGCATCGCCGCCTTCATGTCGGCCATGATGGTATCTTTGAGCGTATCAGCCATTGCGTTAAGCCGGGTTAGAGAGGCTTAGTACAGGCGCTTGGAGCGATTCAGCTCGCGCATGTTCTTCTTCTGCTGGCGTTTCACAGCAGCGGCCTGTTTGCGCTTGCGAACAGCAGTGGGCTTCTCATAGGCCTGACGGCGGCGAACCTCGGAGAGGACACCGGCCTTTTCACAGCTGCGCTTGAAGCGGCGCAGGGCAACGTCGAAGGGTTCGTTCTCTTTTACACGTACGGCTGGCATATGCCTGATCACCTCGTTAAATACGGTTTTAGATTTCGTGACAACATTTCCCCGAAGGGGGAGGTAACAGGCAATTCTAAATAGTCGCGCGGTAAAATGCAAAGGGATTTGTAGGAGCGGCATCCTGCCGCGACACCCCACGCATGGCCTTATCGCGGCAGGATGCCGCTCCTACAACAACTTGCGGAATCCCGTACTTGCGGGGAAAATGCCCGCCATGCTGATCCTTGGAATCGAAACCTCCTGTGACGAGACCGGCGTCGCACTCTACGACGGGGAGCGCGGCCTGCTCGGTCACGCCCTCTATAGCCAGGTGGCCATGCACGCCGAGTACGGTGGCGTAGTGCCGGAACTGGCCTCGCGCGACCACGTGCAGAAACTGCTGCCGCTGGTTCACGAGGTGATGGCCCGGGCCGGCGTTGCGCGCGGCGACATCGACGGGGTGGCCTATACCGCCGGTCCCGGGTTGATCGGCGCCCTGCTGGTGGGCGCCTCGGTGGGAAGGAGCATGGCCTGGGCCTGGGGGGTGCCGGCCGTCGGCATCCACCATATGGAGGGCCACCTGTTGGCGCCGATGCTGGAGGAGAATCCGCCGGAATTCCCCTTTGTGGCACTGCTGGTCTCCGGCGGTCATACCATGCTGGTGAAGGTCGAGGGGGTAGGGCGCTACGAGATCCTCGGCGAGTCGCTGGACGATGCCGCCGGCGAGGCCTTCGATAAGACCGCCAAGCTACTGGAACTGGGTTACCCCGGTGGCCCGGTACTGGCGAAGCTGGCCGAGCAGGGCGATCCGGAAGTCTACCGTTTTCCGCGACCGATGACCGACCGGCCCGGTCTCGACTTCAGCTTCTCCGGGCTCAAGACCTTCACCCTCACCACCTGGCAAAAGAGCGGCCAGTCGGAACAGGATAAGGCCAATGTGGCCCGCGCCTTTCAGGATGCGGTGGTGGACACTCTGGCGATCAAGTGCAAACGGGCGCTGAAACAGACAGGGTTAAGGAGATTAGTCGTCGCAGGCGGAGTGAGCGCTAACAAAGGGCTGCGCGAGCGCCTCACCAGGATGGGGGATGAGTTAAAGGCCGAGGTCTACTACCCGCGCCC
>JAWOIT010000126.1:0-6127 GCA_046484535.1 Pseudomonadota bacterium
AGCCCGGCGTCTTCTTCGTCGACCGCGCCAACGAGCTGAACAATCTCCGCTACTGCGAGCGGATCAGCGCCACCAACCCCTGTGGCGAGATCCCCCTGCCGCCCTACGGCGCCTGCGATCTCGGCTCGATCAATCTCACCTGCTTTGTCCAGGCCCCCTTCAGCCCCCAGGCACGGATCGACAGGGAGGCATTGCGACAGACCGTCACCATTGCCGTGCGACTGATGGACAATGTCATCGACGCCTCGCGGTTTCCCCTGCCGGCCCAGGCCGAACGGGCCCATGGCACCCGGCGTATCGGCCTCGGCCTGACCGGGCTGGCCGACACCCTGATCATGCTCGGCCTGCACTATGCCAGTGAGAGCGCCCGGGAACTCGCCTCCGGGCTGATGGCCGAGATCTGTCATGGCGCCTACCGCGCTTCTATCGATCTCGCCCGGGAAAAGGGGGTTTTTCCGTTCTTCGAACCCGATGCCTACCTGCAGGCACCGTTCATTCGCGCGCTGCCGGAGGATATCCGTGAAGGGATCAGCCGCTACGGCATCCGCAACAGCCACCTCACCGCCATCGCCCCCACCGGTACCATCAGCCTGCTGGCCGACAATGTCTCCAGCGGCATCGAGCCGGTATTCGCCGCCCGCTTCAGCCGTCATATCACCCAGCCGGACGGCAGCCGCATCGTCTATCAGGTCAGCGACCACGCCTACCGTCGCTGGCAACGCTGTCACGGCGCCGCGCCGCTACCGGAGGCCTTCGTCGAGGCACATGCCCTATCGCCCCATGAGCATCTGCTGATGCAGGCGGCGCTGCAACCCTTCGTCGACAACGCCATCTCCAAGACCATTAATGTCCCGCCCACCTACCCCTTCGAAAAGTTCGAGGCGATCTACCGCGAGGCCTATGCCCTCGGCCTCAAGGGGTGCACCACCTTTCGCGAAAATCCGGTCAGCGGCGTGATCCTGGAGGGGCTGGCGCTCGAGCCGAAGGGTGGCTGCTGCAGCCTGGAGCGGGAGGATGATTGAGATTTACTGAAGGGCACCTCTAAAAATCCGCCCGCTGAAAGCGCGCCGGCTGTGTTGGAAAGCCGCTCAAAATGCTCATTTACTTCATGTAAACTGCGCTTTTTCACGCCTTTCCGCCTTGCCGTCATCGCTTTAATCGAATTTTTAGAGGCACCCTGAAGAGATGGGGCATGAGCGGTGCGGGTTATTCTCTGACCGGTCACGCCCCCGGTTATCCACTAAGGCGCATCACGCTTGCGCGGTATCGGGATAGAGCAGCGACTCCAGGAGAGTAAGGAGTTCCTCATCCTCAAACGGCTTGGCAAGGAAGGCGTTCGCCTTGATTTTGAGGCTCCACAGCTCTTCGGTGGGCTGGGCGTTTCCGCTCATCATGATCACGGGAACCTGGGCAACCTTCGGATCGCTATCCTTGCGGATCTCCCGGGTCGCCTGGAAGCCGTTGAGGATGGGCATCACCACATCCATCAGGATCAGTGCCGGTTTGTGCTGACGTGCCATTTCGATGGCGCTCTCCCCGTCATAGGCCGACAGGCAGTCGTATCCCAGGCCGGTAAGTTGCCGCGTCAGTACCAGATGTATGGTCTTTGAATCATCGACTATCAGAATGGTGGTACCGGCCGCAGGCGCAATTCGCTTCGCGGCATCCCCGACCCCTTCCTTTGTTTCCTCGCCTGCAGGTGCCGTTTGACGGTGAAAAATCCGGCCAAAATCAAAACGCGACATCTCTTTCCCTCTGCTTGTTTGTCCTCGCTAGCCTGCGAAGTGCATCAAACCGTAATTCTGGTGGTTCATCCCAGTATACTGCGTGATAGCTTGATTATTGCGACATATGGCGCATTTTAGTCCATCCACCCCCAATCCCCTCTAAATGCAACGATACCGCAGTTTCCTTATCGAAACCTGAAAACACGCATTAGTAACGACACCTTCCTGTACGTACAACGGCCCTTTACAGGACAAATAGACACCTAACTCAAGAGGTTTTTGCCGCTATTCGTAAAAAAATCGGCCCAACCCGTCTTTTCACTACAAATTTTTAAGATCTCGCCAACGTTTTTGGGTAAAATAGCGCGCTTTTCGAGGCCGGACAGGTGAGAGGCGGTGGTTTGGACCAATCGACTCGACACATTGGTTTGAGCCACCGCAAGGCTTTGACGCCATGATTTTTGGATTTTGCCCACGGCTTGCCGGACCATCCGGCCCTGGTCAAAGGCGCCAGCGTTGTGGAAAAGGGGCCCATTTCGCCCCGCAACACGGGCATCCTGCGAAACGCTATGGTTATCGCCGGGACACTTTATATACAGGAACTTGAGTACTACTATGACTGACTTATCTCGCTACCGTAATATCGGCATTTTCGCACACGTGGATGCCGGTAAGACCACCACCACCGAGCGCATCCTCAAGCTGACCGGCAAGATCCACAAGCTCGGCGAAGTTCACGAAGGTGAGTCCACCATGGACTTCATGGAGCAGGAAGCCGAGCGCGGCATCACCATCCAGTCCGCCGCCACCTCCTGCTTCTGGAAGGAGCACCGCTTCAATGTTATCGACACCCCCGGGCACGTCGACTTCACCATCGAGGTGTACCGTTCCCTGAAGGTGCTCGACGGCGGCATCGGCGTGTTCTGCGGCTCCGGCGGCGTTGAGCCCCAGTCCGAGACCAACTGGCGCTATGCCAACGAATCCGAAGTCTCCCGTATCATCTTCGTCAACAAACTCGACCGTATGGGCGCTGACTTCTTCCGCGTCGTCAAGCAGGTCGAAAACGTACTGGCCGCGCGCCCGCTCGTCATGGTGCTGCCGATCGGTGTCGAGGATCAGTTCACCGGCGTGGTCGACCTGCTCACCCGCAAGGCCTGGGTGTGGGACGCCTCCGGTGATCCGATGAACTACGAAATCACCGACGTGCCCGCCGACATGGCCGACCTGGTCGAAGAGTGGCGCGAGAAGCTGATCGAGACTGCCGTTGAGCAGGACGATGACCTGATGGAAGCCTACCTGGAAGGCAACGAGCCCTCTGTCGAGGACCTCAAGCGCTGCATCCGCAAGGGCACCATCAACCTGGACTTCTTCCCCACCTACTGCGGTTCTGCGTTCAAGAACAAGGGCATGCAGCTGGTGCTCGACGCCGTGGTCGACTACCTGCCCAACCCGACCGAAGTCAAGCCGCAGCCGGAGACCGACGAAGAGGGTAACGAGACCGGCTCGTTCGCTATCGTTGATCCGGAAAAACCGCTGCGCGCCCTGGCGTTCAAGATCATGGACGACCGTTTCGGCGCCCTGACCTTTACCCGCATCTACTCCGGTAAGATCAAGAAAGGCGACACCGTTCTCAACAGCTTCACCGGCAAGACCGAACGCATCGGCCGCATCGTGGAGATGCACGCTAACGACCGCATCGAGATCGAAAGCGCCCAGGCGGGCGACATCGTTGCCCTGATCGGCATGAAGAATGTGCAGACCGGTCACACCCTGTGCGATCCGAAAAACCCGGCCACCCTTGAGCCGATGGTATTCCCGGACCCGGTTATCTCCATCGCCGTTGCCCCCAAGGACAAGGGCGGTGCCGAGAAGCTGGGCGTCGCCATCAACAAGATGGTGGCCGAGGACCCCTCCTTCCGCGTCGAGACCGACGAGGACTCCGGCGAGACTATCCTCAAGGGCATGGGCGAACTGCACCTGGACATCAAGATCGACATCCTCAAGCGCACCTTCGGCATCGACGTCAACGTCGGCAAGCCGCAGGTGGCCTACCGTGAGTCGATCACCAAGCGTGTTGAAGACAGCTACACCCACAAGAAGCAGTCCGGTGGTTCCGGTCAGTTCGCCAAGATCGACTACATTGTCGAGCCCGGCGAAGTGAACAGCGGCTATACCTTCGAGTCCACCGTAACCGGCGGTAACGTTCCGCGCGAGTTCTGGCCGGCGGTCGAGAAGGGCTTCCGCTCCATGATGAATGAGGGCGTGATGGCCGGCTTCCCGGTCCTCGACGTCCACGTCAACCTGACCGACGGTGGCTTCCACGCGGTCGACTCCTCGGCCATCGCCTACGAGATCGCAGCCAAGGCCGCCTTCCGTCAGACCCTGCCGAAGGCCGGTCCGCAGCTGCTCGAGCCGATCATGAAAGTCGACGTCTTCACCCCCGAGGACCACGTGGGTGACGTCATCGGCGACCTCAACCGCCGCCGCGGCATGATCCAGGGCCAGGACTCCTCCGCCACCGGCGTGCGCGTCAAGGCCCAGGCCCCGCTCTCCGAGATGTTCGGCTACATCGGTGACCTGCGCACCATGACCTCCGGTCGTGGCCAGTTCTCCATGGAGTTCTCGCACTATGCACCGTGCCCGGCCAACGTCGCCGAAGCGGTGATCAAGGAGACCAAGGAGCGCAAGGCAAACCAGTAATCTGCCTTAGCCATCCTGAAAAAAGCCCGAACCCTGGTTCGGGCTTTTTTTTGTCTCACCGCACCCGCGACGCGTCCGATCCAATTTCACCAATCGCGGCCGGGACGTCCGCTCCCACAGTATGAGGGGTTTGGGTTATGTAGGAGCGGCTTCAAGCCGCGACCGAACGGAGGCACATCAGACAGTCGCGGCAAGATGCCGCTCCTACACCTTGAACCTTGAACCTTGAACGTAAATATTCGCCCCGTTACACAAGATGTACTCGCCGCAGTCTTTTACCCACGCCGACGAGGTATAATCTCTTCCACTGAACCTCTGCTTATCACCGGAAGCGCCATGCCCATCACCCACGCCATTACGCACCATATCCGCCGCACTGCCGAAAGCAATGCAGCGCTCTCCCTGCGCCAGGACGAAGTCGCCACCGAAGGTCATAGCGAAGCCCTGCTGGGTAAACTCAAGAGCAGTTTCCTGGCACGCATCAGCCGCGAGCACGGCAGCTTTACCCGTGAGGACGAGACGGCGCTGCTGCCGCGGGAACTGGAGGCCTTTCTCGCCGGCGAGCGCTCCTTTACGCAACTGAGTTCCGCCCTGATGGAAACGCTCGCTCGCGTGTCCGATGAGAAGAAATTCGAAATCGATGCCCATGCGCTGTTCTTTGTCGAGAAAACCCTCGATAACCATATGTTCTACCTGTTCGTCACCCGGCTGAGCGAATCGTTGACCATCAGCGACACCCTCGACATTACGCCCGCTTACGCCATCGACACCGGCCCCGCCCTGTTCGGCATCAAGGTGGATCTGGCCGAATGGAAAGAACGCCAGGATTACGCCTATCTTTCACTGTTGCCGCCGCGGGGTAATCCGCCACTCGCCGAGAGCTTTTACACCCTGACCGGCTTTACCAACGGCATCGACAAGCAGAAAGCGACCCTTGCCTTCCTCGAAGGGGTCGAGGCCTTCGCCAAACAGGTGCCCGAGGAGAAGGTCAACGACTACCGCAACCGGGTGGTCGAATACTGCATGGAACAGGAAGAGAAGGATGCGCCCGTGATGCTGCAGGAGCTGGCCAAGACGGTCGAAGGGGTCAATCCGGAGGAGTTCGTTCGGGTCGTCGCCACGCACACCCCCGAGGCAGAACAGGAGCTGATGGTCGACCGGCGCAGCCTGCGTCACTACGTGAAGTTCGCCGGACGGGAGAAGGACCTGGCGATTAGCTTCAACTCCTACCAGCTCAACAAGCGGGTGCAGTACGATGCAGACACCGACACCCTCAGTATCAACGGCCTGCCCAAGGCACTGCGCGACCAGTTACTTCGTCACATCAAGGCGGAGTAAGGTGCCGCATCCTGTGACTGTTTTGTAGGAGCGGCTTCCAGCCGCGATGGCACGGAGGCGTATCAGACAAATCGCGGCAAGATGCCGCTCCTACTTCACCGCACAACAATAAAACTGACAAAAGCCCGCACCTCCACCACCTCTTCGATACGCAGACAGGCCCCCTCGAACAGCGCGGTCCACTCGGCCAGGGTCCGCTCTCGGCCCCTGGTGCCGATCAGCATCTGCATGTCGAAGCTTGCTACGGCGGGATCGATCCCGGTCTCCGCAGCCACCGCATCGACCACCAACAGCGTCGGCCGCTTGTCGCCAAAGGCCTGCTTCAGCTTGTCGAGCAGCTTTTGTACATCCGCATCGCCGAG